>NZ_VAWF01000002.1:0-300000 GCF_005869845.1 Fodinibius saliphilus
ACCCGGCCGAGTCATCTTCCGCACGGTTAATCCGCTTACCTGTTGACATCTTCAACTGGTTTTCGGACATCTCCTTATTAATTCTGTTCAGGGATAGCTGGGAATCCAGCGATTGTATGTTTGTATTCACCCTGTTTAAATCTCCAAAACTTGCCATAAATGTTCTCCGTTATTTGTAATTTAAAATTTTCACCTTTACCTGCGTGACATGGCTAGTTATCGTTTTAGAAATTCCGTTCTTAAGAAATTATTTCCACTTTTTTATCAAAAGTGCCTCTATGACCTATAAACAGCATAATTATTCTTAAAAAGTTTTAATATTTTCTAATATTTTAACGGGAAAGGCGCTAATCCCAAGATTAGCGATGACAAATAAAACTATTTAAGGAGGGAGGGCAAATATTTGTGCTTCGGGTTGAGGCATCCTTTTTAACGGAAGTACAAATCCCTCAGACTTGTTACCGAGCAGGTTTTCCAAATACTACTGAAAAACGTTAGCTGAGTTCAACTATCTTTTTCAGAATTGCATCAATGACCAACGCTTCATATTTCTCAGCCGAACCTTCATCTTCTACCGTAAATACCTCCCTTATTGACGCTCTCGTATTTCTAAAATTTGGGATATTTAAAGAAGGCAAAGAAGTTATCTCATCATCAAACAAGTTGACCCCATATTCATCCTGCAACCATTCTAAACTTTCACGATGGTTTTCCTGAATTACTGCCTTTACTCCTGGCTTAAGATTAGGCCTGGTAGTAAAGGAGGGATTGATATGATGCAAAACATCTAAATTAGATTTGAATTCATTTTCCCGGCCCGGATATATGATCCGTTGTATCTTTTCCAGCAATAACATCTGTTCCAAAGATAATGACACATTACTTTTTTTACTCGGAACAGATAATCGATTAAAATCTATACCTATTTTTTCACATAAAGCTTCACAAGAATCTACCATACGTTCATAAGCTATAACCTCTACATCACAAAATGAGCTCCACGTCTCAATTACCTTTCTAAATTGATATTGAAACTCCTGGGGGGAAGTAAGAAATGATCGTGCCTTTAACATTTGTTGCTGACCTGACCGATAAAATGCTGCTGGTTCTCGTATGAATACATACACTATTATTTTGTCAAAGAAACGGTTTAAATAATCTATATAGTTACGAACATAATCTTCATTAGAAATGAAAAGATATTCTGTAGAAACAATATAATCTTCAGAGTCTGATTCAAAATCACTCTCCATTGCAGAAACATAATTTCCCACTTGATTCCGCAATTTATTTCCATCAAGTGACTTAAATTGTCGCGGCCAATCCTCAGCCGGGGCTTGAGTTGCAAAAAACGAGAAATGATGATTTACTTCGCCTCCCGGATAATCATATCCCAATTGATTTAAAGTATTTCGATTCTGAAATAGTGTATCCTGTATAGATGTTGTTCCCGTTTTATAGGAACCAATATGCAAATGTACTGTCTTCATTTTCTTACTAAAATCGAACCAAATTAAAAATCATATGAATGAGGTAACGAAACACCGAATGCCTTAAGGTTTTCGTTAGATTGTTGATAAAGCTTCTTAAGCTTATCCATAAAAAAAGAGTCTGCATAGTAATCGATTGTTCGCAGCTCCTCGGTATGCGTACGCGCCGCTATTCTCGCCTCATCAATTGATGTTCGTTTATTTAATAAGCCTGCATGCAGAGTCTTCGGTAATGGTACTTGCAGATCGTTATTAAAATATGAAGCCATTCGGTGTCCATTTACGACACTATAAACGGAACGTCCCAAATCATGCGTCCGTTTTTTGTTCAACTGCATTTTGTACTGCAACTCCTGACCATTTAATGGTCGATTATGGTGGTTCAACTCTAGCTCTTCAAATTGCAATTCCAACGCATCACACAACCATTTTATAAGAAGGGTATTACCCTGTTCACCTTTTTTGAGGCTTCCATCATCAGCTCGAACTTCTTCAATCGGTAAAACCTTTACATTTTCTTTTCCAAAAAGCCGGCTATATAGTTTTACCGTTTGATCATAGCAAAAATCGAGGGCAAAATTTCGATCTTGGTAATAAAAGGTATATTCAATGAAATCCTGAAATGTATGGGGATACCCAATTTTAATAACCTCTCGATAGAGACTGCGAAGAAGATCCATCTGATTACGAATCACCATTATAATGGTAGTATCGGTATCAAATATTTCTTCCAGGCGCCGTGCTTTAGTGTGGCTGTCAACATGATCCGGTGAAAATTTAAATGATAACAGTTCACCCGATATCCCAATTGCCTGTTTATCGTGTTCAGACTGCTTTTCGACAGATTGCATATAATCAGTTATAACCTGCTTACTGTAATCCCGGACTTCTTCATATTTCCGCTCATTGGCATAGAGCAGGTAATCTTCACAAATCATATTGATCTCATCATCCACATAACCGATGTTAGATCCTACCCCAACACCTAAATGATGAATTTGGGGATGTTTGCAAAAGAAGTCTCGCTGCAGCGTAGTCGATAAATTTTTAGGATATCCAATATGTATATATTTTCGCATACTGTTATTTATTATTGAGTTAAGATCGCATATCCAAAACCGGTTTCTCCAAACCCATTTCCGTTATATACCAGGTATCGTTTGCCCTGAAAAACATAAGTTGAGCAATATTCCTGCATAATAGAATCCCACCCAGAATCGCTAAACGACATTCCCATCTGCTCATCTTTTCGTGTCCAACATACCCCATCTTCCGATTCTGCATAGCCCAGGCGATAACTTTTCGCAGGGTCTTCTCGGTAGTTGACCGCATTTCTGTACGAATAAAACATTTTGTAAATGCCGTCCTCCTTATACACCACAGGCTTGCCTACCGCATCGGTAAAATCATCATAACCTATACAGGTAATTCCTGTTTTTTTCCAGCTGATACCATCATTAGAAACAGCATATTTCACATTATAATAGGGCTCCGGCCACTCATTAATAACTTCCCACCCGGTACATGAGACGTACCACATTTTCCACTGCCCCTCATCTTTCATAACAAAAGGTGCGGTATTAAAATAGGGTTCGCTGTTGGCTCGATCGGCAACCGGACCTTCCGATATTTTTTCAAATGTAATACCTCCGTCATAGCTAACGGCTAATCCGATTGATAAGCGGTACGAAACTGTTACCTGGGGATTCCATCCTATGTAGTACAATAACTTGCGAGTACCATCATCTACAATACTGGAAGGCATGATTCCACTATCATCAAAAGTGCCCAGCGCACCCAGCTCAAGAATTGGCTCGCTGTGAATATTGCGTATTTTCTCTGGCTTTGTCGGATCAACCTCAATAAAAGTAGGGACACTTCGGCCTTGCTCATCGCGATCTGAAAAGTAAATTCTCAAGATAGAATCATCGATCAAATCACAAACAGGCAATGCCGCATAATTACTAATCCAGCTGTCACTATTTTGGGGATTAAAAATTCGGCCTTTTTTTGTCCACTCCATATTTAATACACTTCGTAACTTGGTTTTGAACCTTTCCGCTTCGCAGGGTTACCCACATAAATGCCCCACTCTTCGGTCTCTTGTGAAACAAGACTAGCCCCCATTGCCAAGAGCGTACCCTTACGAATGGTAGAGTAATCTCTTATAGATGCATTAACTCCAAAAAAGCAATTGGATTCAATTACACAATGTCCCGACATCACTACATGCGAAGTGAAGAAAACATGGTCTTTAATTTCACCGTGATGACCAATATGGTTTCCACTCCATAGTACTACATTATTTCCAATCTTAGTGAAAGGCTGTAAGGTATTATCTTCAAGGATAAAACAGTTTTCTCCTATATCGTTATCACAGAATGACGCACGTGAACTTAAATACGTTACATAGTCATATCCTTTTTCTTTGCCTTCCAAGTATACATTCTCCCGGTTCCTATTCATATTGCGAGCTGTCATAGGAGCAAAAAGTTGAAATTTTGAAGGAGAAAAATAGTCATTAACATTCTCGAAAGGCACTACCGGCAATCCCCGGAACTCCTCTTCTTCCATATACTCTTCGTGAACTGTAAATCCCACTACATCATGATAAGAATCATTTTGTAGATAATAATGAGCCAGTTCGGCCGTATCTCGTAAACCGAACACTACTACTTTAGCCATAATAATTTTTCATATTTATATTTTTGGTTGTGCTCATAAATACTCTAAATATGAGCCCCAACCATATTTTTCCTATAGGCAGTCTTTATGAAACCAAGGCCTACTTTATATGGTTGGTGATTATTTCAATCAGACGTTGTGCCTGTTTTTCTACGGTGAATGAATCTCGTACAATCTGTCGGCCTCTATCAGCCTTAGCCTGCACCTTCTCCCAATCATCAGTAAAATATTTTATTAGTGAATCTTTTTGCTGCCTAATAAGTCCAATAGCCTCACTGCCAAAGGTTTCTTCAAGAGCAGGATTATAATCAGATACTACAAAGCAGCCGTTAGCCATGCCACTGCGCACTCTGCCGTGGATCGTATCCGGGTAAGTAGGATTGCAATTTAATACCACCTTGGACTGGGAATACAAACGTTCAAGCTCAGATATTTCTACTTCATTAACCCAACTGATATTCTTCATATCTTTCAAAAAAGGAAGAACTGTTCCTATTTTAGGGTGGGCCGTAATGGTGATATTAAGTTCATCTGGTAAGGCCGGCAACATTTTAAGCATTTGCAGGCGTCGTTTTTTTCGGATAGTCCAGTCAACTAAACTTAGAACTTTTAACCAACACTTGTCTTCATTTGTTTTGGGATTTTTAAAAATATAACGAGAACCGTATCCTTGATTATATATGCGTTGAAATATTTGATATATGGATTCTTCATAGTTATGCAGAGCTGCTTTAAAAAGCTCCATACCAATTTCTAATGCAGGCTTCCCAATCACCTTTAGCTTCTCATCCAGCGTTCGTTGGTTTCGGTAAAATTTATGAATGCCCCAAGGAATCAAAAGATCAATCGGGCGCTCTGACAAGGGGGCAATGGCCTCTACTACTCCATCTTTCGGTGAAGGTGGTGGGGGGTGTTCAGATAGCAGGATGTTATTATTACTTTCAAAAATCTCCTCATATTCCTCTTTCACAGAAGGTAAAGGGGAAACCAAAGTAGCATTTCCCAGCTGTTCCATTCTGTGCCACATAAATTCGGTGTAGGGATGATCTCCCAACAAACCGAATACCGGAACATCTAGTAGCTCAAACAGGTTACCCGTGACATTAAGCTGAGAACTTACGGAAAGGTCATACCCCATAATGCCGGTATAAAAAACATGGCCTTCATTATTAGAGGCTTCAACAACTTTCTGAACAAATTCAGGGCTTTTTCCGGAGATCACGCTAACCCCAATACCTTGACGCTCAATTTCAGCAGCCAATTTATGAGTTCGGGCTTTATGAATACCGTGTGCCCCTCCTTGTACTCCCGGTACAGTTAGATAAATATGAGACAACACCGAGTTTTGTTGGTCATCCACCAATCGACCATTTCTATTAATGGACAACTTTGACTCTTTTTCATTCCAAAACCACCGATTTCTGTTGACATGACCAACAGCTAATCCATCCTCCTGTTCATCACTAAGCAAGTAATTCTTCTTAGCCATTAATGAAACCGCTTCAGGATTGCCTTTAAGAACTTTAATCAACTCTTTTTCCTGTTCATCACTCATATACACAGAAGCATCTTTCATAGCAATCCATGCCTCTACGGTACGTACAAAAAGCCATTTTGAAAAATCTGTTTGCACCTTTGTGTCATCCTGTTCAGGAAGTGGCGGCAAAAAGGGTAACAAGTTTCCAGTCGCTTCCTCGGCACCTACCGTTTCCATCAATCCCTTTACCATATCAATAGCTTGGGTGCGTTTGCCCAGCTCATACATACTTCGGGCATAACTCATTGCAGCAGATATTGTACCATTTCCCTTATTAAATATTTCAATAAGTCGCTGTGCGGCTTCTAACATCATAGCCCCTTTGCGAGATCGTGCAGAAGAATCTGCTGATACATCCGGGGATATCTGATTGGCGGCACAAAGAATATTTAAAGCTTCCAAATATTCTTGATGCTGCTCACCGGCCATCTCACTTTCCCAATCTTCAATTTTATCCTTACTCCACCGAAAATTACCGAGCACTTCCTTCCATTTGTCTTTCCCGGGAATATCAAATGAGACCGCATCATCAAAAATCCAACCCTTCTTTTTAAACTCCTCTATACGGTCCTCGTGAATACCAACTATATTCATTAAATAAGGATCTTCGCCCACTTTGGGCTCATGATCTACCAATAACATGGGACCGGGGATATAATCAAACAAGTGGTACCCTGCTTCTTGTAACTGTTCGCCTACAGCAGTTTGCAAATCCTCTTTTGCATCTAATGAAACTAATATTAAAGGATGTTCCTGACGCAACACCTGTTGAGCTCCCTTCAATGCTTTATCCTCCATCCCGTTTAAGTCAAACTTAATTACATCCACAGAACAATTACCTACATAATTCCACCACGCATCCAATGTGGTAATCGAGATAGGTTCTTTCCCTTTCTTATGTATGGTATTCTGTTCTGGTGTATCAGCAATGCGCAAACGCCCCTTCCCCACCTTTTCACCCAATGCCTTTTCAATAATTTCAAGCTGACCAAAATTGTTTTTTTGCTTACTGCTTTCAAGATATTTACGAGTAGTAGCACTCGGTTCAAAAGCATATACCATGCCTTGGTCTCCTACCTCTCGGGCCATAGGTAAGGAGAAAGTACCAAAAGAGGCTCCGCCGTCAACCACACTCATACCCGGTTGCAGGTATTCACGTAAAAAATCCAATTCCTGCTCAAACCAATCTTCTTGCTCTAACAATACCACCGAGGTCATCGTCTGAATATCAGCAGGCGTACATACAACAATGCCATCTTTGGTTTCTATTTGATACATATTACGCTCTGGCATAACGGGTTGACTCATTTTTACAGGAGTGTGAAATCATCTAGTTTTTTATTGACATCTTCTTTAGACAGATGCATCAACAGGTCCAAAATAGACAGACCACTTATAAACTCATCTGACGACTGTTTATACGGGGTCAAAACAGGTTCTAAAAAATAAAGTTGTATACCCTTCTCAGCGAAATGCCCCTTATCATATAATTCTTTACCACCGATTGCATTAATGTACGTATCGGCACCTTCTTTTTGGGAGATATCAATCAATCGTTCGGCTTTATCGAGCTCTCTGTTTTCAGGATACTCTTGAGAAGAAACCTTAAAGTCAGTGTCTAAATTCAGATATTCAGCTACTTGCTGCACCGATTCCATTGCCATATCAGCAATGGTTCTGTTTTTAGAAGATAAAACCTTTTCAAAAATAGCCTGTATTTCTTCAAACCGCTCCTTATTGTTGTAGGCATGGTAAAAAGTCTTCTTTATCTTCCGCAAATTCGGATGACCGTAATTCACCTCAGTATCCTTAATCAAATCATTCTGACTGGGTTTTACACACGGTATTGAGAAAAGATATTTGTTTCCTTGCAATAGTATATTGTTCCTATTGATCCATCCCCTTTTTATGAAATTTACATCATCATAGAAAATGAAGGTATCTACTGCTTTAACAAGCTGAAAATACCCGACATAGGGAAAAAAATACGGCTGCATTATAGCAATACGCTTCACGATACTTTTGCTAGTTCATACTTATTTATAATTCCAATGATCTGATCCTGCTCCTCTGCTTTTAACCCGTGATATAAGGGAAGACACAAAATGCGCTTTGAGATACTCTCGGCATGTGGCGCAGGTTTATACTCAACATAGTCCAGTTCATTTAAACTTGGATAAAAATATCGTCGTGGATAAATATCATTTTCTTCCAGCGACTGTTTAACATGGAGTAACCGCTCTTCATCCTCAAAGATTATAGGGAAATAAGCATAGTTAAAATGGGCTTTAGGATTGATTTTTAAACCACGCGTATTTTCATATTTTAAAAATGAGATATATCGTAACCACTGATTTTTACGCTGCTCCATTATTTCATCAATATACTTCAGATTACATAACCCCATAGCAGCATGGTATTCTGAATTTTTACCATTAATTCCTACCCCATCAAACTCTCCCGGACCATCGTGTCCGAAATTTCGAAGTCTCGATATTTTGTGATCCAATTCTGCATCAGAAGTTACAAGCCCGCCCCCTTCTGTGGTATGAAAGAGCTTTGTTGCATGAAAACTTACCACACTGATATTTCCAAAGTGGAACACGGAATCCCCCTTATACTGCACTCCAAAACAATGGGCCGCATCATATATAACTTTTAAATTGTGCTGGTTGGCGATCTCTTCAATTGCTTCAATGTCGCAGGGGTTCCCATAAACATGGGTAGCAACAATGCCCGTTGTCTTGGGTGTAATTGCTTCTTCAATTGCGTCGGGATTGATATTTAATGTTTCCGGATCGATATCAACGAATACGGGTTTTGCTCCTTCCCACACAATACTACTGGTGGTTGCCACATACGAAAATGGAGTCGTTATGATCTCTCCATCAAGCTCCAAAGCTTTTATTGCAATCTGTAAAGCCATAGTGCCATTGGAGACGAAACGCATATGGTCAACCTTCAAATAGCTTTCCAAATTTTTCTCCAAATCCTGAACAAGCGGACCGTTATTTGTTAAATACTCTCGCTTCCAAATACCTTTCAGATATTCTTCATACTCTTTTTGGGGCGGCATAAATGGTTTTGTAATAGGAATCATAGCTATTCTCCTCTGTATTATATTCGTTGATCCATCTCTTTTAACAATGCTTTGCTAAAATCATCCATGGTATACGTGCTATCCATGATCTTTTTACCCTGATCAGCAATATCCTGTAAGGCCTTACTATTCTCCTTTATCAGGGTTGCTAAATCAGTTTTATCATCCAAAAACAACAGGTGTTCTCCGTGATTAAATCTCTTGGAGAGACCGGGTATCTGGTCAGTAATAAGACAACATCCCCATTTCATACTGTTTTTAACCCGCCCATGCAGGTAATCGGGATACGTAGGATTACTATTTAGAACCACTTTTGAAATGGAATACAATCTGTCTAGATGTTGAGTAGTCACCCGCCCCTGCCAGGTAATATTCTTGTTATTGTATATTTTCTTATATCCTTTGACCTGATCCTGATCGGCCGTAATACAAATGCTATATTGATTGGGCAAGCCCGCAAGCTGTTTTAAAATTTCGAATCGTCGCCAATGGCGCACATGCTGATCTACGGTATGTAAAACTTTCATCCATTGATAATCAGCTTGGGTTTTTCCTTTTTTGAAAGAGTGTTTACTGCCAACAACCTCCTCATAACATTCTTGGAAAACAGAAAGCACAGAAACATCATAGACACCTTTCATCTTTTTCAACAGTAGTTTCCCCACCAATGCAAAATTGCCTCCTATCTTAGACAAAGCCTGCTTTACCATCTGAGTATTGGCATAATTGCCATTTAACGACCAGGGAACCAGGATATCTATTTCTCGGTCTTCCATTCTCATCCCTGCTTTCTTCTCGTCGATCTCGGTAATAGCAGGGAAGTAATCCATCAGAAATGACTCATTTCCTCCAGGCCCCAGCACCTCTAGCTCGTTGAGCATAGACTGTTCCTGAGCATAAAAGATCGTTTTCGATCCCATCTTCTTGAGTCGCTGCCACATAAAATCGGCAAACAAATGATCACCCAATGTGGCAAATACTTTAATATCCAACAGGTCAAATAGATTGGCACTTTGTACGCGGTCAATTTCTACCCACGAAGGATATCCCATCGTACCGGCATGTACCGCATACCCGTCTTTTTCACTTACTTCAACAATGCGTTTCAAGAAATCCTGATCGGTGAGGTATAAAATGTCTGCAGAAATGCCCTCTTTACGAGTTTCCCCTGCCAGCATTGATGCCCTTTTGTTATGTAATCCATAGGCCATGTCTGAATTTCCGGGCGCCAAATAGATTACCTTTTCCAGATTCCTATATTTCGGCTTATCCTCCTTTTTTAACTTGCTATCATAAGTCTCCATAGAAACTTCCGGCCAGTTGTGGATAACACTATCAATGTTGGGATACATGCCATCGATTAACTTTTTTGAAACACTCAGTAATTTCCCTTTCCTATCTTGGCTTTTGGGTGACTTTATATAATCATGTCGCAATACCGCATCCGGAAAATAGATAAGCTTTTCTTTCTCATAACCTTTTTGGGCATAACGATAGCTCAATTCCATACCTTCATGGTAAACCAACAGGCTGTCGTTCCATCCCCCTACGTCAAAAAATGCAGCCGGCGAAAAAGAAGTATTACCCTCTAAGAAACATACCGCAGACTTTGCATCTGGCCCTAAATAATAGTGACAGGGAATTTCGCTGCCTTTTGTTTTTGGTTGATACACCCCTCGTGCCACATACAGATCGTGGTCTGCATGAATATCTTTATGGGCTTGCAACATACCTTCTTCAGGAATGCCGTCATCATCCACAAACATGAAGAGATCTCCCTTAGAAAACAGGGCACCGAAATTTCGCGCCATGCAAGCTCCGGCATTTTGCTTCAAATGGATGACTAAGTCCACATAGTCGGCAATAGCTGCTGCTTTCTCTTTCTCAAGGCCATTATTTACAAAAATAACTTCTGTCTGCTTATCACTCTGTCGATCGATTTCTTCAAGATTTTTTATAACTTCATCATTGCCATTATTGCTGACAACAATTACTGACAGTTCAGGAGAAATGACCTTACTATTTATTTCTACAGAATCATAGAAATAGGCATAAAGAGCCTTTTTATGCTCCCAGCTTCTTTTTTCTAAGTGAGCCCTTAACGCTTCATCAATAGGCTCAGACAGATCAGAATCGGAAGCCAATAGCGCCTTAACCATGAGAAAAAAGGCCATACTATTCGTTCCATCCTGATCTATCTTTGCCTGACACTCTTCAACTATTGCATCTATATGTCGCGCAAATTCCCCACCATCTATTTGGGCGGCTATATCTATTGCCCATTTCCCTTTTTTGTTACTGAGCGGTGCCTGCCAAAATTCCTCAGGTATTAGCTTACCTTGATTATCCTTATTATCTCGAGGTTGTTGTTCTTTAACTACTAGGCTATCTGTTTCGTCACTCTGTTTTGTGACGTTGTCCAACAGGACTTCTACATTAATACCAAAACTATTTTTGAACCTTTCTTTTTGATTGTTAGTTAACGCATCACCTTTTTTCAAGGCTAATAAATCCAAACGACATGAAAACCACTCAGTCACTTCAGGATTTCCTTCAAGTACACTCAACATTTTATTTCCACCACTCATAAATGTTGTAGGATCTTTCAACACAGCCCATGCCTCTACAATGCGGACCGTCAACCATTTTGCAAAGTCTGTCTGAATACTGGTACTATCTTGCTGTGGGAGGGGAGGTAGAAACGGGAGTTCAACTGTTATCTCATTTCCGGAATTCAGCGTCTGCATCAGCTCCTTGATCATCTCTACAGCCTGGTGTCGTTTTCCAAGTCCATTCATCAATCGCACATATGTCAACGCAGTAGCAATGCCGGCTTTTCCATTATTAAAGATCGTAATTAACTGTTTTGCAGCCGTGAGTAGCATTTTTGCCTTCAATGATCGCGAAGATGTTTCAAGCTCTTCCAACTGCTCAGCAGTACAGATCAAATTCAATGCTTTTACATATTTTGAATGTTCACCGACTGTGGTATTAACTTTCCAATCTGCGACCTGTTCATCCGCCCATTTCATACCGCAAAGCAGCTCTTCCCATGTCACTTGTTCTGCTGTTTCAATCTCGATATCAGCATTAAATATCAGTCCGCCATTGGCCAGTTCTTCTTCGCGATTTTCTTTAACCGCTACCAGATTCATTACATAGGGATCAATACCCGCCTCAGGCTCAAAATCAACTAACACACCCGGGGAAGGGATATATTCATATAACTTGTACCCTTCGGATTCGAACTTCTGATTAATAGCAGAAAGAGTGTTCTCATTTTCACCCACCGAAATAATGACAACTGGTGATGTCTCTGAAAGCATGGTATCTGCTCCTTCCAGGAGTTCTGTTTCCATGCCATTGACATCAACTTTCAACAGATCCACTTTCGGCCGACCTTCGAAATCCCACCAGGCATCCAAGGTAGTAACAGAAATCCCTTCACCAGTTTTATCAAGAGTATTAAATTCCGGGCTTTCTGCCTGCTCCAGTTTAGCTACACCAGTCTCATCAGCAAGTCCACGCTCGATCACTTTTAACTGATCATAACCATTCACCTGCTTACTTTTGTCAAGATGTGCTCGTGCCTTATCGCCCGGCTCAAAAGCATATACAGCCCCTTTGCTCCCTACCTTTTCTGCCATTGGCAGCGCGTATACCCCGAAAGCAGCACCGGCATCAATAACCGTCATACCGGGCTGCAAAAAATCACTCACAAAATTTAATTCATTTTCAAACCACTCTTGTTGTTCCAATAATACATAGGTAGTAAGAAGATCAAACGTGGGAGGCACACATATTGAAACTCCATCTTTGGTTTCAATACAGAAATCTTGTGTCTGCCTTCCATTTTTTTGAGCTGTTCCATTTTTAGCAAACTCCTTGGTAACACCCTCAATCTTATCAGGAACCGTTGTATTTTTAGCCGCTTGACCATTTTCTTTTGGAGCTATTGTTTCCACTTCTTCCTGGTAATCTATACCATCGCTATCATCTTGACCATCTACTGAAATAAGCGGGGTAACCGATGGACCATCAGTCCATTGGCTAAGTTGTTCATCTGTTAATTCATCTACTGCGATATGATCTTGCCATTCTTCAATATTTTCGTCTTGGCCGCTCAGCCACTGCTTCCACATTTCACGAAATGCTACAGCGAGATGTGCACCAAAGCGCTTGCCGTCACAAACCGGTGAATTACTAATTTTGTCTCGCAGTGATTTTCGGATCTCAGCTAATGCAGGGAGATCTGTTGCCAATTCTACGACTTTTTCGGTGTACTCATCCCAACTGTCTACCACCCAATCACTTAATCCGATGTTGAGCAGGTGTGTCATTGAGTGTCGTCCGGCAAAGGTAGGGCCCGGCAAAGTAATCACGGGCACTCCCATATAAATGGCTTCACAAGTGGTTAGCCCACCCGAATAGGGCCACGGGTCAAGGGCAATATCAACCTCGCTATATGCTTCCAGATGCTCATCATGCGGGCTATGACCTTTAAAAAGCACACGATCCCCTGATATACCCTGCTCTTCTAACACTCCTCTAATATGCTCCTTCACAGAGGGCGTATCATACTGATTGCTCTTTAACAACAATCTGCTATCGGGGACCTCATTCATAATTTTTGCCCATTGCGCTAATAATCCATCATTAACTTTAGTGGGGTTATTAAAGCAGCCAAAAGTTATATACCCATTCTTTTGGGCAGGCAATGGATTCACATCTGGTGCATACGAAGGGGGCGTATAACTAATATAGTCATCTGGCAAACGGACCAACTTCTCGGTATAAAACTCTTCTTCTCCTTCCGGGGTCTCATACCAATCACTAATAAGGTAATCGAATGCAGGCAGCCCTGTGGTATTAAATAGTCCCCCCACCCACTTAACCATAATGGGGGCAGGTTCATTAGCCATTACATCCAGGCAATTATCTGCTGCATGCCCTGAAAGATCAACTAAAATATCCAGCTCATCATCACGGAGCAGACCTTCAACAACACCGGGATCATACCCAACAATTGAACGCCACTCGTCAATATTTTTATGGATACGCTGAGTAACAAAGTCAAACTTATTATTTGTGGTATAACAATAGATCTCAAAAACATCATCGGGCAATTGCTCTAATGCACCGGCAATCATCCAACCTACAGGGTGCTGACGAAAACCACCGGAAACAAAGCCCACTTTAAGGCGCTTATCTTTTGATTTATTAGATGGCAAAGGACGCGTAGGCGCCTCTTTCGGCATAAAATCTTTTACAAGGCGTACATGCTCTTTATAGATATGCTCTCTGCTGTTATTAGGATTATAATGCAGCCCCATCAGATAGTTGGAAATAGCTCCTTGGTTACCTGGCAAATCTTTAATTGCGCGGCGGTAATTTTTTTCTGACTCATCAAACTGGCTCAACTCTTGCAGGCAAAGAGCATAGTTCACCCTTATGATTCCATGGCCCGGCTGCTGATCTAGCAGTACCTCATAAAGCTCAACTGCTTGATCATAGTCTCCTTTGGATTTATAAAGCTCTGCTTCTGTTACCAAAATAGGAAGTTGACTACCGTGTCTTTCCTTAGCTTCCTTTATATATTTCTCGGCCTCTTCATAGCGGCCCTTTTTTTTGTTAATTTCTGCTTTCTCAAGAATAGCTCTTTTATGTCCTTCATCTAACTGGAGGGTAATATCAAATAGCTTTAAGGCCTGCTCAAGATCTCCCTGATCTCGATATATTTCCCCGATACGAAAAGCAACACCCGAGTTTTTGGGATCTAGTTTGTTAGCCTTTGTATAACACTCTAATGCATCTTCAAGCTTAGCCTGTGCTCGGTAGATAGATCCTAAGTTCATCCACCCCTTCAGCAACTCCGGGTTTCTATTCAAAGCTTCGCGTTCGTACTGTTCAGCCTCATCAAATTGCCCCAAATGAAAACAGTTCACTGAAAGCATATGATAAGTCTCAGGAGCCTCTGATCCTTTTTCTATCGCATTTTCCAAATGCTTGATAGAAGATTTGTAGCTACGGCTTTGGGATAATGCTACCCCCATCAAGTGGTGAGCCACCCACGGACATGCCCGGTTTTTTCTTAACACAGGTCGCAATTCAGCTATGGCCTGCTTAGGCTGCTCCCATTCTAAATATTTTTGGGCTTGCTTAATCTGTTTTTTCACCGGCTAACTGTTTATTTGCGATTTTTCTGTGCTTCACCCTGTTAATTCGCAAATAAAGTGCCAGCTAACTATATGGCTATGTCATACCCTATATAGAGGGATAGTACCATTACTTTCTTCCTGAAAACGGAAATTCTTTCTTTGAGGCGGGAATAATTGGCAGTTGAAAAAAACCAATGGCCCTAGAACCATACTGCCAAATTATATACAGAATGTACCTTCTGGGTTTCAAAAGCTAAATATCAGGGCTGAATAACCGCTTATCATCCTATCAGGATAAAAAAACTACCTCCGTGTGGCTTTTTATTTCACCGCATTGACCAAAAACAGATCCATATTCCAAGGATTGGCATATTCTTTGATTGTATTAAGTGTGTGATCATAAAACCGGTGGCAATATATATTGCGACCGTAAATCGAAATAGCAGAAGAAAGAGCCTGAAGAAACGTTTTGTTAGAAAACAGCTAACACGCTAAAAAAAGAGTGTGATATTAAAAAAGTCTAATCATAAACACTTTAAGTTTTCCAGCAATCCGTCGATAAGGAAAGATACCTATTACTGTATTTAACTTTTACTGTAAATAATTAACCCATGCAAAACCCACAGAAAGTATATGAGCGACAAGCAGTTCTAAATGCCTCCCCTCTAAGGTTGGTGGTAAAATTGTATGACTTAGTACTGCAAGCTACATATCGGAAAGATGGAGAACGTGCCAAAGAAGTACTTTCAACACTTATTGAAAGCTTAAACTTTGACCATGAACCAGCCGATGAACTTTTTGAACTTTACAGGTACTGCCAAGATTTGGCACGACAAGAAGAGTTTACAGAAATAAGAGAAATATTGGAACCTCTACGAGATGCTTGGGACACTGCTGCCAATGATGAGCAGGCGGATCCCAAAAATGCAAATGCCTAGAAGTTTCATCCAGATTAACAAGACAATAGGATTATGCAATCAATAAGCGCTTTATTAAACCAAGCAAACCCTTACGAGAAGTTTGTTCAACAGCTGGTACAGCTTGAAAGCCAAAAGAAGTTCAAGCTTCAGGTCGAAAAAAGTGATATCAGCGATCAAAAATCTGCTTTGGGACAGGTAAGTTCTGTTGTATCCAGCTTTACCAATAAAATTGAAGAGTTGGATAGTAAAACAGAAAATCATTTTAGCCCTCTTCAATCATCAGTTACAGATGAAAGCGTAATACGGGTTGATTCTATTTCAGGTTTGACTCAAGAAAATGATTACGATATCACAGTAAACCAGAAAGCAAAAAAAGATATTATGCTTTCTAATGTGATGGACGGTGCCGGAACCACCCTGGTAGGAGATGGTGATGGGTCGGTAGATATAACTATCGGTGATAAAACAGAAACTATTTCTGTCTCAGTCACTAACGATGATGGTACCGATAAGACT
Source organism: Fodinibius saliphilus (assembly GCF_005869845.1). Lineage (NCBI taxonomy): Bacteria > Pseudomonadati > Balneolota > Balneolia > Balneolales > Balneolaceae > Fodinibius > Fodinibius saliphilus. The sequence continues at coordinate 16,407 of NZ_VAWF01000002.1, forward strand.
GATAAAGAAATTCTTGAATCTTTCTCTACCGAAATTAATAACCTGTTGGGAGAAGAGTCAGATAGTGACGTCTTTCAGGTTGACAGTAATGGTAATGTGCAACTCTCTATCAAAAGTGCAGAAACAGGATATGATGAGCGTGTACAATTTGCTAATGCTACCGGTGCACTATCTACGGTAACTACCAATATGACCCATAATACAACGCCCACTAACCTTGATGCTGAGTTTACCATCGATGGGATCAATTTTACCCGGGGTCACAACAAGATTGATGATGCTATTTCGGGAATGACCTTTACCATCTTGGATGAACCCGGAACAAAAGAACAGATTTCAATAACGAAAGATCTGGATTCTGCTAAAGACAATATTGAGAGTTTCATTACCAAGTTTAATGAAATGAATAGTAAAATCCGGAATAAGACTTTTATTAACGGCGAAACCGGAAATAAAGGTCCATTACAGAGTATGCGATCTATTCGAAACCTAAGTATTAATCTCCGGCAACTTGCTTTAGGAGATATGGGATCTGCAGCCGCCGGTGAGCATGATAATCTCGCAGATATTGGCATTGGTTTTGGTAAAGACGGAACTATGAAAATTGAAGATAGCAGCATGTTAGAAGATGCTTTAAATAACAGGGCTGATGAAGTAAAAAACCTCTTTACTGCTGATGATTCGCCGGTTCAACAAATGTATAACAGAGCTGATACCTATACGCAAACAGGAGGTATCATTTCATCACTCGAAGGCGGCCTGGACCAAAAGATCGATTTTCTTGAGAACCGCATCGAATCGGAAGAAAAATACTTGAAGAAATACGAAGAACGTCAACGGCAAGAGTTTGCCGAACTCCAACAGATGCAAATGGAAGGGCAGCGCCAATTAAGCCAAGTAATGAACCAACAATCTTCACTGGGTTTAACAGCTAGTTTATAATTACAATATGGAAACACTCGTTTATCACCTTCGTGAAATGATTAAAATCAATACTCAAATGTTAGTCAAGCTTCATAAAGACAATATTTCGGTAGAAGACTTAGGTACGGCTTTTGATAACAGAGAAACCCATGTTCAAAAAATAAACGAAATTGTACCAACTATGGATAGAGAAGCTCTTTCTGATAAAGATTCAGCTTTGCTAAAGAGACTTTTTGATAAGTTTATCCAACAGAGTAAAGAAATACAGAAAACTCTTAATGAGGTAACAGAAAAGTCTCAAGATCAACTAACCGATGCCGTACAACGGCGTAAAGCTGAAGAAGGGTATCGGGTTTTAAAATAACCAGATCGATTCGTAAATTAATTACGAACAAATTTAACTGATTATGGATATCAATAAATTAAATAGTAGCGCAAGCAACAGTTTCAATAAAACTGAGGAAACCTCTAAGGGGCAAAAACAGCCCGGCGTCCCCTCTTCCAAACAATCACCCAATACCGCTGACAAGGTGTCTATCAGTGATTATAAGTTCCGGAAGAATGACCAGCTCTTTGCCCAACTTGAGTTGGAAAAGTTGGACAATGCTTCCTCAGGCAAATTAGTGGAGCTCAATAAACAGGTCTCAGAATATAAAAAGGCAAAAGAGGTCTCTCCTGAGGCAGCCCAAAATACTGAAATTGGCCAAAAGCTAAACGATCCCAATGTATGGGAAGATATTGCGCAAAAGATGCTAAAATAATAGCTTTTCTCCCTTTACTATAACTCTATAATCTAAATAGATTTGCGCTATTCATATTTACTAATCAACCTCTCTGCCTTCCTGTAGAGGTTGTAGATGGGATCGCTTCCTTGCTACCCCATAAAAAAGAGCCCTTTTCGTTCATAACAGCAAAAATTCATTTTATTTCTTTTTAAGAGGTGTTATCTTTGACCTTTATCGGAGAAAGTCTTTTAATAATTAATCAGCCACTGCAGAGAGGCTAACCATTCTATCCGCCTTAGGGTTTTCCTCTCATTTTTGTTGTCTACTTTTAACGCATTTCCATACCCTTTTATGAAAGAGCGAGTTCTTATAGTTGAAGATGATACAATGCTGCTCGAGTTTCTAGATGAGAATTTGAGCATGAACGGTTATGATACCAAAGCATTTAAATCACCGGTTGAGGCCAAAGAATATATAGATACCCATGATGTTGACTTAGTGCTAACCGATGTAAAGATGGATGAAATGACAGGGGATGAAGTATTAGCCTATGTCACTGAAAATTATCCTGAAACCGGTGTAATCATGATGACCAGCTTTGGTAATATTACACATGCCGTACGTGCTCTCCAAAAAGGAGCATATGATTATATAACCAAACCTTTTAAAGCCAAAGAGATTCTATTTCGCATTAACCGTTTCTTTGAAGCGGGTGATTCTTTCCATAACAGGAAAAAAATCGAATCCTTATCTGGCAGCAAGACAAGAAACCAACAGGAAGAGGCCACTGAAACGAAGGATGATCAAGACAGCGACGAAACGCTTAAGCAGGGCGAAAAACGATTTCTAGGAGAAGATCCTCAAATCAAAAAGCTGCTGAACATTCTTCCCAATATTGCCCAAAGTGATGCCCCGGTTATGATCCAGGGAGAAAGCGGTACTGGGAAAGAAGTGTTCGCAAATCTTATCCATCAAAATAGTCAGCGATCTGATGAAAACTATGTTAAAATAAACTGTGCAAATCTGCCTACAGAACTGGTAGAAAGCACACTCTTTGGGCACGTAAAAGGTGCATTTACTGGCGCTATTGCTGATAAGAAAGGCGCTTTTGAAGAGGCCAATAATGGAACCATTCTACTTGATGAGATTACAGAAATTGATATCAATATCCAGGCTAAGTTATTACGTGTACTCCAGGAAAATGAATTTCAACGTGTAGGAGGGCAACAAACAATAGAATGCGATGTACGGGTTGTTGCAACCTCCAATAGAAATATTGCTGAGACAATAGCAGAAGGAAATTTTCGGGAAGATTTATACTATCGCCTTAATGTTTTCCCCATCTCAATCCCGCCTCTGCGAGACCGGAAAGAGGACATCCCACTACTCGTTAATCATTTTATAGATGAATACACCTCACAGTATGGGTTGGATGATAAAGAGGTTTCAGATGAGCTGATGGAATTCTTAAAAAATAAAAAATGGCATGGCAATGTTCGGGAATTGGAAAACAAAATACACCGTGGCGTTATACTTTCAACCAATAACGATGTAATTACTCTGGATCATATTGAAAAAAACATGTTCTCTAAGGTTGATTTGGAGGTAAGCGGTGAAGTTCTGTCTGACCTTCCTCTCATGTCTATTGAAGATATGGAGCTACAACTCATAAAAAAAGCATTGGAACATACCGAAGGGAATCAAAAAGAAGCCGCCAAAATATTGGGGATCACAGATCGTACAATCCGAAATAAGTTAAAAAAGGCTACTTCTGAAAGCTCCAATGAGGACGGCTAAAATATGCCCTTCGTTGATTACTTCTTGAACCAGAGAGAGACCAAAGCCTATGCTAAACTATATTAGCAACCATACTTTTGGCTTTATCCAGCCTGTTTGTTTTGGTAAGTGTTACTATCAACCTACGCTTGTATGTACTATCTTCGGGGTAAGCATTATGTAGTTTGGTATATACCTGCGAAACATATTCATGCCATTTCCTACTCATGAACAGCGTCATGATCTCTTCCAACTCCTCGCGGCCTTGGGCATCCAGCTTGTCAGGCAATTTATCGCCAAACATACGCTCAAAAAGATATACCGAACGCTCATAATCATCCAGTTCTACCGACATCACCAATACCTTTTTTAGTAATGACCGGTCGATATCACCGCGTTTAAAAGAAAACAGATTTTCAAAATAACCAGCTGCTGCTTTTCGATCCCCGCTTTTTAAGGCCACATTAGCCAAACTAACCAAGGTCTTTTCTTCATCGATATTACGATCAAAGTTAGCGCGAGAATATAACGAAAACCGTCGGTAGTATTGGCTCAACGTTTCGTGTGCCTTACCCCACTCTTTTTTAAGTTCAAAAATTCGATACTTAATAAGATAGGGTAAACTTTGCAGCGACTCTGCTTTCAGTGACTCTTCGGCCAAAGTCATAGCATTCGTCCATTTGTGCTGCTCTGTCAAACAACTCGCAAGACCATTAACAGCTGCCAACCGGTCGTACGGCAGAAGCTTTTCCATCTTCAATAACTGTCGATACTGTGCAGCTGCTCGCACATATTTTTTCTCGTTAAAATACCGTTCTCCTTGTACCAAGTATAATTTGGGCGAGTATTCTTTTACGGATAACTCTTCATCAATATCAATATGACTGATAGGGTTGCTTTCCCGTTCAATAATAATAGGATGATTGGAAAGCTCAATATCATGTCCCCGTATATACTGTGTTGAATCGGGCAAGTTTCGGCCTGAAAAAATGTTAGATCCATTATTCGCCGCTGCATTAATCAAACGCATCTGGTAAAACTGACGACTGCGGTCCTCTTTTTCTTGGCGAATGAGGGTAGGCGTCCATGTCCGATCACTCAAGGAATGCTTATCTGGGAAGCTACTCAATCGTACAGTCTCATCATCTTCAACAAAGAGCACCCAGTTTTTTCGCACTTTATCAAGTATTGTATTCCAAACTTCTGAACGTACACTTTCCTCTTCATAACGGTACCAATCAATACCATCCGTGATCTCTTCAGGGCGCTCGGCTTTGCCAGCTACCGTCACATGCGCAAACTGCTCAGCCCACTGCGACAGCTTTCTATTATCGAGATATGACATATCAGACAAAAACAAAACAACTTCTGCCCACTCCATACCGCTATTTCCTTGAGGTGCTACTGGTGCAAGTTCATTATTCATAGTACAATCCCTGTAGTAAACCGAAGAAGAACGATGAGTTCTAAACGGTTAGGTTATAAAATTAGATATAATTAAGTAATGTGTTTTCAAACATCTTGCTATGTACTGCCATAGCCGATTCGTACGCTACTTGGTTTCGCTGAAGGTTTGAAAATGCCTGTGCATAGTTGGTATCTACCAATTCACTCACGTCAGACTCTTGGGTAATTCTTGTGGATTCGTACTGCTCATACATAAAATTCATGCGGTTAATATTATCCCCTAAACGCGAAGTTAAATCAGTAGCATGTTGAATCATGTCATCACTTTCTGACAAAAGTCCATTAATACCATCAGAGTCGTTATTACGAAAAGCTTGCTCAATATCTCCTAATAGGGTAAACATATCCTGTCCATTAACATCGGCAATCTCTTGTCCGGTAATACTGATATTAATTTTCACTCCATCACCAGCTACTATTTTCGGAGGCTTATTATTACTGTTATTTGTTACTGTAGAGCCACTAAGCTCAAAAGGCTTGGCATCACTTTTAGTGCCAGCGAAGAGGTAACGATCTCCATAATCCCTATTTAAACTATCAACAATATTCTTTCGAATACCTGATATTTGATTGGCCATATTTTCTCTCTCACTATCTCCTACCGAACTAGAAGCTCCCTTTACCATCACTTCTTTAACCTTCATAAGGTTGTCAACAATATCATCCAATGCTTCTTGGGCAAGTCTGCCCTGGCGCGTACCACTTTCCAAATTACTTTGATACTGGGTAGTTTTTTTGATATTCCCTTCAACAATTCTACTGCTTTGAAAAGAAATAGGGTCTTGCGAGGGGGCCCGAACAGATCGACCACTGGATAGGGAGGATTGTATTTGAGCCATTTCATTGCGATTCTGATTCACATCCCGCATGAAACTACTAAAGATTGTCTTTTGTGTAATTCGCATAATATTTACCTATCTAAACAATACTGATTAGTGTGTCATACATTCGTTGGCCAGCGCTCATAACCTTAGCTGCCCCCTGATATGCATTTTGAAATTTTATCATCTTACTTAATTCTTCGTCTACATTTACCCCAGCTGTTTCTTCTTGTTGCTTTTTAAGCATTTGAATTTCAGAATCTCGTGCTGCGATGGTTGAATTAAGGCTATTTACTTTTACGCCGGGCTCACTAATTACCCCTACCGTATAATCATTAAGACGTTGGTTAGTAGCATTGTCGCCAATAATTTCTTCATTTCTCATAGCAGCAATCTGTGCTGCTATTTCACCGTTTCCTGCTTCTCCGGCAGCTGATGAAGCAGCAATATTATTGGTATTATCAACAATAGACTGTTTTACCTTAATGGTCTGTGCCGTAGTTCCGGAAGCATCAAAGAAATTACGCTGTACATTATCGTCCAGCCCATATCCATTGCTATGGAGATTATTAAATTTCTCTACTACCGTTTTCGCAATCTTGTCTAATTTATCTTTGAGAGCCGGAATATTTTCCTCATACATTTCAACTTCGGCCCCAATGCGGCCGCCTTTAGGTTCAATAACATGGCCACTTTCCATTCGAAGCCGATACTTTTTATTGACATCATCAACTTCAGATTTTATTTCATAATACTGGTTTTCATCTACCACGCTATGACCACCGATCTGTATTTGCACAGCACCGGTTTTCGTAAGGCGACTTTCAAAGTCTACAAGCTCTGCTAACTCACCCATTTTTGCTACTCGCTTATCCAGGCTGGCATGATCTGGCTGCCCCTTAGATTGCCCCTGTTGTATGGACTTGTTCAGCTCATTGATATCACTAAGTAATGAATTTATGGAACCAACCGTTTTCCCGGCCAGTGTACGAACCTGGTCGCTGGTTTCATCAACATTATTGCTGGTCTCTCGCATTTTTGCTGAAAGTTGCTGAGCCTCACTTACCAGGTTATTCCGAATACTAACATCCTGCGGGTCACTGGCCATCTCAGAAAAGTTATTAAACAGTACACTAACCTGACTATCCAGATCCTTACCGGAGTCGGATACCATAATAGATTCCAGCTTTTCAAAGATATCTCCTTTTTTCTGCAGATATCCCATATGCTGCTTCTTCTTATTCAGCAAAGTATCATTAATACCGTCGCGAAGACGGGTTATTTCCTGAACATTAACACCCAACCCCACGTGGTAGCCATCTTTCTGCATACCGTTAGGAGTTTTTTCAACACGTTGCCGACTATAGCCCGGGGTATCAGCATTAATAATATTATTGGAAGTTACCGATAATGATCGCTGGGAACTTCGGAGACCACTCTTTGCAATTTCAAATATTGACTTCATATTATGCTTCTTTATTTACTGCCATTCCGGATGCAATTTCTTCTCTACCGCCGCCTGAGCTATAGTGCGTATTTTTCTGATTATGCAGACGATATATTGAATGCATAAGCTCAACATTACGATTTAGTGCAAACTCCAAAAGTTCATTTAACTTTTTATGCTTACGCTTTAGCAAGCGGGTATGAGTACCAAGTGACTCCTCCCACTGCTCAATCATCTGCCCATATTGAGGATACGTTTCTTTGAGATGTTCTAGCTTTAATCTCTCATCCTTAGGAGGCGTCATATCTTGTAGCTGATCAATAAATTGCTTCTCCTGTTCTTTAAATGACCCCTTCAAGGTGGTATATCGCTCTGCGAATTCTTCTATTTTTTTATCATTAGAAGCAATAACGGCTTTCGTTTGATTATCGATAGTCTGAATCAACTTTTGTGATAAGACCTCTAACTCTTCTACCGTCTGACCGAATGCACTAAACTTTTCTTCCTTTTGCATAATCGTTTACCTGCTGAGAATTAATTATCTTTAACTCGTTTTAGCTATCCTATTTGTTGTATTTAGTAACAAGGTCTGCCATCCCTAACTTGCGCTGTTCAGCAATTTCAGTTGCCAAGGTATCGACAATATGCTTCCGATATAAGTTATTCGATTGTCCCATCAGCCCCTTGTTATCGCCCATCTTAAATGAATCTTTAGTCATCTCCTTTACCAGCTTTCTGGCAAAAATTTTTTCAAAATTGGTGGCAACTTCTTCTTGCTTGCTATTGCTATTGTTCGGGGCAATTTCATTTTGCATTGAATTTGCTACTAAACTTATATCCATAATAGTATTACCTTTAAATTTTTATTCCTTTCTACTGTGCTTCCGACTTACATTACTATCAATTCTCCTTGCAAAGCACCGGCACGATCCAGAGCCTGAAATATGGAGATAATATCTCGTGGACTTAACCCCAATGAATTTAGGGCCTCAGCCAACTGTTGTACATTCGTATCAGGATCTAACACTATATTTTGAGCAGACTCTTCACTAATTCCCACTTGTGGAACAGGCACCACTTGTGTTTCTCCACCACTAAATGCCGGCGGCTGACTGATTAATGGGTTAACCTGGGTGCGTACTTGTACAGTACCATGCGAAACCATCGCATTGTCAATAGTGACATTGCCTCCCGCAACTACCGTACCTGTACGTTCATTAACCACTACACGCGCCGGCTTATGCAAGTCAACCCTCTGCTCCATAATTGTACTGATAAAAATATTTCTCATTCCCTGTTCCTGGAATGCATCCGGCCATTGTACATTCACTAATCCAGGATTAAATACAGAAGCAATCTGTTCATCAAAATTTGTATTTATCGCTTCTACAATACGACGTGCATTAATATATCCCGGTTTATCTAATACCAACCCAAGAGGTTCATTGGGATTGAGTTCAAAAACCTCATTATCTTCAACAATACCGCCACCCGGAACTGTTGCTGTTAATGAACCATTGCGCGAAATTTGTGAAGCTCCAAGTTCAGATTTTACTCCACCTACAACAAGAGCTCCCTGGGCCTTTGCATATACTTTTTGGGTGCCCGGCACCAACAGTGGTGTTTCAAGTAACACCCCACCTTTAAGGCTACTGGCATCGCCCAAAGAAGAAACTGTAATATCAATTTCGCTCCCTCTTGCATGGTAAGGCCCCATATCTGCGGTAACCATCACAGCAGCCACATTACGAGTACGAAGTCGCGAAGGGTCAACATTAATTCCGAAATTTTCAAGCATGTTGGCAATAGACTGAACGGTAAACTGCGATCCCCGGCTACTTATAGTGCGATCACCGGTACGGTCCAAACCCGCTACCAAACCATAGCCAACAATTTTTTTGGCCTGTGCATCTTTAACTTTGACATGGCTATTCAGGCGACCTTGGGCTTTAACATCGATTGAGACCATAAAAACCAAGATCATAATCGGCAGAAAAAGCTGTAAGCAATATTTTTTATGTGTATGAAATTTCATAAGTCCACGTTTATACTTGTTAATTCATCGCCTTCATAACGGCAGCTGCACCTAATGCAATACCTACACCGGTTAAAACTGCCTTTTTTATAAATCCATCTTTCTTCTTTATCCGATCAAGACCACCTTCCTTTTCGTAGTTAATCTTTGCATTACTCACTCGATAAGAGAGTACCTGGTTTCTCCCATTAATATCCTTAGGACGAACTATTCCAGATAGATCGATCTTATGCTTTTCACCATTAATTTCTGTAGATCGATTTCCTTTAATAATCAGGTTACCGCTGGCGGTCATATCGGTTATTTCAACACTCATATAGCCGTTTAACAACTGTCCCTGGTTGGTTTGCATCTGCTCACCAGAGTCATAGTTAACTTCTACATCGCCACCGAATGTTGGTTGGAAAGGCATAAAATTACCACCTAACGAGCCGCCTGCCCCAGCTTTTGCATTTGTAGCATTTTGCGCGTCTGAGCTGGTACTTCCGGATATATTTTCCTGTAGCACAACCGTAATAATATCGCCCACTTGCTGTGCCTTATTATCCTGATACATTGAGCTTTGGCCCTGTACCGAAGTGACAGTAACCCAAACAAAGAGTAGTGAAAGTCCAATTTTAGATATCAAAGTGTATTTTTCCATAATATTAATCCCGAGCGAACAACTTCGCCCACATATTTTCTTCTCGTTTCATCGCTATAAATTCTAATCTTATCTCCTTTTGCACCGTTTTCACGAGCTTCACCTGCAACCTGGACCTGGATTCCTTTTTTCCGTATTAATACTTGTACCTGATCCCCTGCTTCTACTATAAATTCTCTACTAATAAAAGACTTCTGCACCGGCTGGCCGGTAAGAAGCGTTCTTCGCAATGTTTTACCAATCAAGGTGTCAACATCTTCAATCAAATTGTCTTTATTTCGTGATAAAGACACCCACTGGTTTTTCAGATCCTCTTTTTTGATCTCACTACCCGATCGTATTCGACGTATCACTACTGGTACTTTCTTTTCAAGTTCTACCACGAGCTGTATTTGTACACGCCTTTTCTTTTGATGATCTCGATATAAAACTTCAAAATTGGTATATCGGCGTACATTCCCATCCAGTTGTACCCCAAGAATACCCTGCACACCTACTTCTAAAAGACGCCGAGGAATCCAACGGGCTTTAATGTCGAACCGATAGTTTTCGGCCGAAAACTGTTGAAGCAGCTGCTCTTTGGCCTGTTGGAGAATCATCTGTTTGGTGTCCCTATCATTCTCACCCAGGCGTTCTAATTCCCCATGAGCTTTCACTGCTCTATGAGCTAGCGAGAAAGCAACACAAAAAATTAAAAGCCATATGAGAGTTCGGATCTTCACTGGTTACTAATACTAGAGTTATCGTTTAATAGAGTTTGTTACTGACATCATATCTTCAGCAGACTTCACCATTTTTGAATTGGTTTCATATGCCCGCTGTGCTTCAATTAGCTGAACCATCTCTTGTACAACATCAACATTTGAGCTTTCAAGATAACCTTGTCGCACTACACCAAAACCTTCTGATCCCGGGCGGTCAACAAAAGCCATCCCTGAGGCTTCCGTTTCTTTATAAATATTTCCTCCTTTAGCCTGAAGTCCGGCCGGGTTCGAGAAGCGAGCGATCTCAATCTGACCAAGCTCAACTTTTTGGTTATCTCCCATTAGCGCCGTTACTGTTCCATTCTGACTTACCTCAATGGCCTGTGCCTCCATTGGAACCTCAATCTGTTCGGCAAGGGGTAAACCCGAATTATTTATCAGCATCCCGGAAGAATCACGACTAAAATTACCATCTCGGGTATAGCCAATAGAACCATCCGGCATTTCAACCCGGAAAAATCCATTTCCGCTGATTCCCATATCTAAGGGATTGCCGGTTTCTGACATTGATCCCTGCATAAAGTTTCTGATCGTCGAAACGGCCTGTGAACCATGGCCTATCTGCAAGCGAGGACTATCTTCAGATATTCTATTAGCTGCCCCACCGGGTTTCGAAACAGAAATATCCTCATAGAATAGATCTTGAAAAGCAATAGTGCTTCGTTTATAACCTGTTGTTCCAACATTAGCTAAATTATTAGCAATGTTATCTACCGATTTTTGTTGGGCACTCATCCCGAGCGCTGCCGTTGATAAAGCTCTAAAAGGCATAATGGTGTAATTGTTTTAGATTAAAATTTTCCCAACCTAGACGTAACCTGTCCAAGCATTTCGTCTGTAGTTTTAATTGCTCGTTGCTGCGTTTCAAACATTTTCGTAGTCTGCATCATATCAACCATCTCATCAAGAGGATTTACATTCCCAGATTCATAATAACCTTGTCTTACCCTGCTAGAGTTATCATCAATCATAGCACTCTGCTGCACAGCAAAATAGTTACTACCCATGCGATCTAGCTGAGAGGTATCTTCTACTTGCACAATCTTCAATTTGTCAAGCACTTCGCTATTTAATCTAATGGTACCGTCATCGGCCACTTCAACTTTTGCCGGTTCTCCATTCTTTCCACCGGCTTGCAGATACTGAGGCATATATATAGGTCCTGAATCCCCCATAACCTTTGCTCCTCGTCCATCAACCAAATACCCATCATTACTAACATGCATTCGGCCATCGCGGGTCAGCTTTTGTCCTTCTTCACCTTGCACTACAAAAAAGCCTTTCCCCTTGATCCCCATATCAAGGTCGTTACCTGTTGCTTCCAAAACCCCTTGGGTCATATCTAATTCTTGCTGGGGCATAGCACGAGTTACAGATTTACCGTTAACTTCTTCCTGAACCATCCGATAAAATACCTTACTACCTTTAAAACCAGGCGTATTGATGTTTGCTAAATTATTAGCAGTAACATCTTGTGCTTTTCTAAGCATCTGCATCGCCTGCATTTGGGCCTGTATACCGTCAGTCATAAGATCCTCTACAATACTTCTTTGTTTCGTTAATAAAACTTCGGTTAGTACCGATTCAGATACATATACCTTCAAATTTTGTGCCACCTCCTCTTTTATCGAGGATTATTAAATTATTTACCTTGCCCCTGAACTAAATCAGTCGGTGTATATATATTTATATTATAAAGTATAGCATCCTCTACTGTCTTCTTGACCACTTCATTACTGCCCTTAAGTTTAAATTCGCTGTGCCCGCCTTGTTTAGGTGGGATAGTTTCATTTTCTCCGCATTCAGGGAAATGTTTTCCGTCAAAGCCGAGCTTTTCTTCCTCCGGACATTTATAAACAACCTCATAAGGATATAAAGCGACTTGTTTTTTATGTGGTACTGTATTTGATGTACTACACCCTTATGTCAGACCAAAGCTCGGCTCAAGAAAAAACGGAAGACCCCACACAGCAGAGGCTTGAAAAAGCTCGTGAGGAGGGGAATGTCAGTGTCAGTAAAGAAGTGTCTTCTGTTGTAATTATGGTAATATCACTATTTACCATCTTGAGTGTCGGAGAGTTCATCTATGGAAAATTTGTTCAGCTCTTCGAAACTTTTTTCCTCAATGCCGGGGCAGCCATTCAAAACCAAGATCAAGCTCTTGCATATCTTAAGGAGGCCTTCTTAGCTGGCTTCGAAGCGATGACCCCTCTTCTCATTGTATTAATCATTACCGCCTTCTTAGTAAATGCCATTCAAACCAAGATGGCTTTTTCCATAAAAGCCCTGGAACCAAAATTCAGCAACCTGAATCCCATAGAAGGAGTTAAAAACATCTTTTCCATGAAAGGGCTTATGGAGCTGGCAAAAGGGATAGTAAAGCTTACTGCTGTAGTAGGTATTGCATACTCCACTATTACCACCAATGCCAACACCTTTCTCTCTTTTGCTGTAACCCCTATGGAATATGGGCTGCAAGAGTCAGGGTACTATATACTCACTTTTTTAGGCAAAGTTTTTGCAGCTCTATTTGTCCTGTCCGTTGCTGATGCACTTTATCAGCAATATCAACATAAAGAAGATCTTAAAATGAGTAAGAAAGAAGTAAAGGATGAACGGAAAGAGTCTGAAGGGGACCCTCAAATGAAGGGTAAACGAAAGGAGATGGGACAGGCTCTCCGCCACAAACGAATGGACCATGCCGTACTAGAGTCTGATGTAGTAGTGACAAACCCAACACACTATGCCGTAGCGCTACAATATGATCCGGAAGCAAATAGCGCTCCGTTGGTAATGGCCAAAGGACAGCGTTATAAAGCACAAAAGATTAAAAAATTAGCCAGAGAATTTGATGTACCTATTGTAGAAAACAAACCGGTTGCCCAGGCACTTTTTGCTTCCGCAGAAGTCGACCAGCATATCCCAGAAGATATGTATCGGGCTGTCGCCGAAATTTTAGCCTACGTTTACAAACTTAAGAATAAACATAACATTTAACTGTAGAGAATGCCTTTTGCTAATATAAGTACAAACCAGCTTAAGGATCGGTTCATGAGGACCGATGTCCTAATTTCTTCGAGTATCATTGTCATTCTTTTGATAATGATTATTCCGTTCCCTCCAATGCTTATGGATTTTTTCCTGGCATTGAATATCTCGTTATCGATCGTGGTTATGCTGGTAGCCTTTTATACCCTAAAACCCCTGGAGTTTTCCGTTTTTCCGGGCATGTTGCTGATCCTGACTCTTTTTAGGTTGGCACTGAACATTGCATCAACTCGTCTTATTTTAAGTGAAGGATATGCAGGATCGGTCATTGAATCGTTCGGGGGCTTTATTGTTCAAGGCAATTATGTAATTGGGATTATCATTTTTGCAGTTCTTATCATTATTAACTTTGTCGTTATTACCAAGGGTGCAACTCGAATTGCCGAGGTAGGTGCTCGTTTTACGCTTGATGCGATGCCCGGTAAACAGATGTCTATTGATGCCGACCTAAGTGCCGGCCTTATTACCGACCAGCAAGCCAAACAACGACGTGAGGAAATTGCCCGAGAGGCTGATTTTTATGGTGCAATGGATGGTGCTAGTAAGTTCGTTCGCGGTGATGTTATTGCCGGATTGCTCATAACCTGTATTAATATTGTAGGTGGACTTGTGATTGGAACAGTCCAGCTTGGTATGCCGATGGCAGAAGCTGCTAAACTGTATACCTTAATGACTATTGGTGATGGTCTTGTATCACAGATTCCTGCACTTCTTATTTCAACATCAGCAGGTATTATTGTATCACGTGCTGCTTCAGAAGGCAACCTTAGTGATGACCTTACCAACCAACTATTGGGCGATCCCAAAACCCTGGTTATGGGGGCGACATTTGTATTCTTTATCGGCCTAATGCCGGGCCTGCCTGTTATACCATTCTGGTCAATTTCTGGCCTCTTTCTTTTGCTTGCTTATAAACGCCACCAGACCGAAGAGAAGCAAAGACAGATCGAGGAACAGCGACAAGACGAACTACCCGAAGGCGAGCAAGAAAAAGATCGCGTGGAAGATTATCTGCTGTTAGACACACTCGAGCTTGAAATCGGATATAGTTTAATCTCTATGGTTGAAGCCCAACAGGGTGGCGACTTGCTGGATCGTATAACATCTCTTAGAAAACAGTTAGCAGCTGAACTTGGAATTATTATTCCTTCTGTAAGAATTAGAGATAACGTTCAACTGGATGCTAACCACTATGTTATTAAAATGCGTGGTATTGAGCAGGGAGGCGGTGAGCTATTGCCCGACTATCATCTGGCCCTTATACCATCAGATTTTGATGCAAATATTCAAGGTATTGAAACCACTGATCCTACTTTCGGAATGGATGCCATTTGGGTGAGCGGAAAAAATAAATCCCAAGCGGAAAAATTTGGTCTTTCTGTCATTGAAGCCGGCGCCGTTATCACTACCCATTTAATGGAAGTTCTTAAAAAGAATGCACATAAGTTAATCGACCGACAGATGGTTAAGCGACTGGTTGATAATATTGAAGAGCAATCGCCGGCACTCATAGAAGAGTTGGTTCCAGAAGGCATGCAAATAGGTCAGATACAGAAAGTACTCAAGCGATTGCTCCGTGAACGCATCCCTATTAACAACCTGATAACCATACTTGAAACCCTGGCAGACTATTGCCATCAAACCGCCAATGTCGACGTTCTGACGGAGTATTGCCGTGCTTCTTTGTCTGAAACCATTACCCAGAAATTTGTTTCTGATGACAATGAAGTGGTGGTCGTAATGATGGATTCCTCTCTTGAATCTCGACTCATAGAGAAAGCTCAGCAAGGAGGATTAAATGCTAACACCCTGGGACTTGATCCAAATACTGTTGAATTGCTATACAAAAGTTCCTCAAAAACTTTTGAAAATATGATTCGCCAAGGATACGATCCGGTACTTTTAACATCACCGGTACTTCGTAATACACTCTTTGAGTTTTTGGCACCAATTTTGCCTGATATAAATGTGCTGTCATACAATGATATTAGTCAAAATGTACAGTTTAAAACTTTTGATCGTCTCAACATACAACGTGCTGAATTAAACGAACCCGCATCGGTATGAAATTGAATAAATTTTTAGGTAAAACTGTTGAAGCTGCTAAACAAAGTGCTCGGCAAATCTACGCCGATGATTATTCGCAGCTAAAAAGTGTTGTTCCCGATAAGGATAACGACAATGGACAAGGTTCGTCAAAAGAACATGCACAAGAGAACAATAGCCGTGATGACCAAGAAACGGCGACAAAACCTAATAAAGGGGTTGTTTTTGAACGCTCCGGTGCTTCACAAGCTGACTCCAATAAGGCAACAAAAAAAATTGATTCTAAGCTGGCTTCTATTCGAAAGTATGCAGCACAACAAACAAGTGAACAGATAGACCACAGCAACGAGTGGAAGTCTACTCCTGATAAAGAGGAACTAACGAAAAGTTTGAGTAACCCTACGGCCCAAAAAGCCCCCCCTATATATAGCCGCAAAGATATTAGACCCAAAGCGAAATCAGCAGGTACTAAAGAAAAGCGAATAAAGAACAGTTCTGATAAAAAGAAGGAAAAGAAATCTGTTCAGCAAAACCAACTGATGGATCAGCCTGTCAGCAAGCTACCTAATGATGGTCCCAAAAATACGGAGACAGAAACGCAAGAACATAGCAATGCCGACTTACACAAGCGGCTCGACAGACTGGAATCACTTATGCACCTCAGTTTATCATCGGGGTATGGGCAGTTTTGCGACCACCCGTTATTCCACAAATTGTTACACAAAGGTGTGCCACAAAAATTAGTGAATAACTGGTTCGATACCCTTAACCAACAGGGAATAGATCCGGATTTTCGACCACAGTTATTTCAGTCGAAACTTGCTCTTCTTATCCAGGATTTATTAGAAGGATCCAAAGCTGCAACAGAAGATGATATTCTATTGTTTTGCGGCCGTTCGGGTACAGGAAAAACACAATTAATAATGAAACTGTGCCAACACTCTTCGTTTTTTCAAAATAAAAACATTGCGGTTGCCAACTTTAACCCCATGCCAGGAAAACAGCTTTATTATAGTGTACTGGCACCATATTGCAAGAATAATGATATCGACTATTACCAGGTATCTGGTGTAGAAGAGGTGAATAATTTCCAAAACAGATGGAACACCTATGATCACATTCTTATCGATACGCCTGCAATAGAGGTAGAGGGACAGCATCGCATGGAAAAGATTTTAGCAATAAAAGAAACGCTTTCTGCCATCCGGGGAGTTGAAACGCAATACTTAATAAACACCGCAATAAACGGTAATGCTTTTAATGATCCTCTTGGTGTTGAGGTAGAAGCCGACCATATAGCACTAACACATATAGATCAATCGATCAAGTGGGGTAAAACCATGCAGCTGATCACCAACACAGATTATAAGCTACGCTACATAAGCAGCGGTCCAACTATCGCCGGGAATCTTCTCCCTTTTGATCCGGAGAAATTTGCCCAAAAACTAATACGGTAACCATAAATGCATGTGCATTAAAACTAAAATGGATTAACAACAATGAAATTATCGAACCCTATGCTTTTACGAATTATTACGGTTATATCACTTATCCAGTTTTTGTTATTGATGGTTTCCGGTGCTAGTGTCAATATTGCGCTTTATCGAAGCCTGTTGGTTTTCTTGATCCTCTTTTCACTGGTATATATTTCGATGTTTTTACTAAATATCATCCAGGAAAACAATTCAAAGACCGTATCAAGCAAATCAGCTGCAACAGAAAGCAACAATTCACAGAACAATAGTGGGGAATAATGATGTCTGAGAAAACACTTCAAGAACTTGCCGAGTTATTCTGCAAGAATCCATCAGATGGACTTCGCGATGCAATCATAAGTAAATCTATGCCACTTATACGCAGTATTATTGGGAAGATCAATATTCCCGATCAACCGCTCACCCAGCAAGAGGATATCGAAAGCGCGGGCATTAGTGGGCTTATACAAGCCATGGATTCCTATGATTGTGAACGAAATATCAAGTTCAATACCTTCGTTTACTATCGTATTCGCGGCAATATTATCGATTACCTTCGTAAAATTGATCAGCTACCGCGCAAAAAGCGTAAAGATTACGGGCAGGTTAAGAAAACGATACAGGAACTATCACAACAACTTGGTCGTAAACCCAGCGACGGAGAAGTTGCCAATGCGCTGGATATGAGTATCGAACGTTATCGCACGCTGCTCTCGAATGTACAAACCCGTAATGCGCTCTCTCTTGATAGCAGCTTAGGCAATAGTGGCGATGATTCCGGATCATTCTATGACATTCACGAAAATCCAAATGTTGAGCTCCCAGACCAAGATCTGGTTAATAAAGAGCGAACTGAAATATTGAAAGAGAAGATTGGAAATCTTAATGAGCGAGACCGTCTAATTCTTACGCTGTATTATTACGAGGATATGACTATGCAAGAGGTTGCCCTTTTGTTGGAACTGTCAGAAGCTCGAATCTCTCAAATAGTCGGAAGAATTTTACTTCAACTTAAAGAAGATTTGGTAGGTGAAAAGGTAACGGTTAGCTAAATAATAGTACGAACAGCTATACCGTTATCCCTTCCCTATTTATACTGTGATCTTACAAGGATTAAAAGCATTTAATATGGATGCGTCTTTGTCAAACCCTTTCTCTGCGCTTAAAAATTAGACTCTATAACACAATCTGCTACCAGTAGCAGATTACCCACCATAGCCTTTGACCTGCCCCCTTTGCCATCCCTTGCCCTTGTAATAGAACTTTTTGTAAAAACAGTCGAACATAAGCTATAAGAAATTTGTACACCCGCCACAGAAGGTTAAGTACAGACAGCATAACCACCTCATAGTTAGGCTTGAGGATTGCCTAACCAATTTCTATATATTCACTCCGACCGGGGAACTGGTACGCTTACAGCAAAGACGAAAAACACTCTTGCATTGGCCGAGCTTTGGTACAACAGAAAAACTGCATTTGCCCTTCAATTTCTAGACACCCGTCCAAACCCTCCGACAACTAACACGCAACCAAGTCTCATGACCTATCTTAAACTGCTGTCTACTTTTTGTTGCAATCCCACACTGGGCCTACCTTATTCTTCCCCTACCGGTAAGGGGAAGAACATTTTTTAAGCAATTTGAAGTAAGTGTATGGGTTGGTTTTTTATTGATTGAATATAGATGCCCTCTCTACCAGTATTGATAAAACACGAATATAATGCTGGTATACATAGTATAGTGATGAAAGATAGTGATCGACAATTGACAGGAAAAGCTATCCAGGAAACAACTTGAGCATATATGAAATAGTGTGTCAAATAAAGGCTCTTAGCAGGATAACCTTTCCAAGGGTTACTCCGCATACACATTTGGTTATTTAACTCGACTAAGCCTGGAATAAATTTTTGTATATGATGTCACAACTCATCTATTCCATAGAAATTTAGAAAAACAACTTATACTTCTTTCTTATTGCCATGGATTATTATCTTAAATTAAGACGAGAAAAGTTGGTCTTTGTTTACCTCAAGATCAGACAGTCATAACACTAAGAACTTCAACTATATAGTTAAACAACTGATCGAACATTGAACTGAATGCATCCGGCAAGTAAGGAAGAATCCAAGATAAGAGTGTAAACCCTAACAATAACTTTATGGGAATAGCAATAAACATAATATTTGCCTGCGGCATAACACGAGCAAAAATAGCCAGAGAGAGATCTAGAATAAATAAAACAATTAAGAAAGGGGCTGCAATCTGCACAGCAATCTTAAACAGATAATTAGCAACCTCAAGCATAAAGGGCCCGGCATATTGCAATTCGGCCTGATTTAGCGGTATCACTTCAAAACTCCTTGCTAACCCCTGTATATATATTTTATCCCCATCCATCGACAAAAAAATAAGCACAGCCAGCATACCAAATACATTACCTACCAAGTCACTCTTCTGCTGGGTCATCGTATTTACTATCTGGGCAAAACTCAGAGTAATCTTTAAGCTGATTAACTGCCCGGCCATCTCTATACCGGCGAATACGAGCTGACCTACTAATCCCATAGCAATACCTACTAACGCTTCCATTATAACTGCGGTAACCAGGAATGATAATGTAGGTTCAACCTGCCCTATTACACTTTCTGAGGGAATTACAAAGGTAAGTAAGAAGCTTGTTATAAGCGCAAAAAAAAGTTTTATTTTCTTTGGGAAAGCCGCTGAATTAAAGTAGGGAGCAGTCATTATTAAGCTACCTACCCGAATAAAAATCAGGAATACTGCCAATATATAACTAGTAGAAAAAAGAGACATACTATGGGCTTATTGAGTAGCTACCGGTTTATCATTTAGCAAGCTCAGGTATCATTTCAAAAATACTCTGGGTAAACCCAACAGCATATTGTAACATAAAGCCGAAGGAGAGAAATAAAATGATAGCTACAACAATCATTTTAGGAACATAACTGAGCGTCATTTCCTGTATCGAAGTTGCAGCCTGGAAAATAGCTACAGCTAATCCTATTACCAGGGCACCCATCATAGGAGGTGCCGAGAGGGTTACAACAGCTGTCAGCATTTCTTGTAACCAATGTAAAGCAGTTTCAACATTCATTGTATTTTTACCTTAATTAAAACTTTGGACCAGTGACTGAACCAGTAAATACCAGCCATCAGTCAATACAAACACTAGAATTTTAAATGGCAGAGATACCAGTACAGGGGGTAAGAACATAATACCCATCGATAATAATACCGATGCCACTACAAGATCTATAACCACAAATGGCAAGTAGATCATAAATCCTATTTGGAAAGCAATGCGCAGCTCACTCATAATAAATGACGGAACTACCACATAAAACGGGATATCTTCAAAACTCTGCACGGTTTCCACTTCAACCAGATCCATAAAGAAAAGAAGTTCTTTTTCCCGTGTTTGTTTTACCATAAATTCTTTTATCGGTATTGAGGCCTCTCCCAAAGCTTCCATCTGTGTAATTTCATCATTCAGATAGGGCTGTACAGCATCTTCATTTACTGCCTTAAAAGTAGGCATCATAATAAATATTGTGAGAAACAGAGCTAGGCCAATCAATACCTTATTAGGAGGCGATTGTTGAGTTCCGAGTCCCATTCTTAAGAAAAAGAATACTACTACGATGCGCGTAAAGCTGGTCATCATCGTAATAAAAGCAGAACCAAATGAGAGTATGGTTACCAATATAAGCGCCTGAACAGCTACTGAAAGGTCACCGTCATCCATACTAAGGTCGATGGGCGGAGCTGCCTGCACAAGGCTGGGAGCAGCATTCATATAAGAGCCTAAGGAGACGGATTGGGCCAACATACTCAAGGGCAAAAACAAAAGCAGCAGGCCTATTATTGCTGTAACCTTTGCCCAAGGACATTTCTTAAAACTTATCATAACTTACTTTTAAACAGTTTTGCGAACATTTCATTACCAGCAGTTTCTTCTTTAGGCATCTGCTCGGTCCATTCTACCTGCGAATAGCGATGCAACAGGTTTACCGCAGTTGATGTCACACCCAGTACCCAGATCTCATTATTCACTTCAACAATTTGCAGCTGCGCCCCTTCGCCCAAAATCTGGGTATCGATTTCGCGCTGCACTTTTTGCGCAGCATCAGAACTGCCTTTCTTATCAACCCAAAACCAAACACCGACAAGAATAAGCAGCAAAACCATAAAGGTGACCATCCCATTAGTAAAAATACTCGAAGAACCCTCTTTGGTACTCGCTTTTTGAGGGGACAATCCGGTTACTTTTGTAACCGCCGTGGTATCTGCAGACTGTTTTTTTTGAAGATATTGCGATGCGCTTGCACCTCCACTATAATCGACGTGCGAAAGTGTCATTACCCAAATGAGTAGCAATACTGCTGAAAGTCCCAATACGACCTTCAATATCTTTTTAGGCGGTACATTTAAAGACGATAATTTATTACGAAGATCCATTCTTCAGTTTAGCTAAGCGTTTTTTAGTTGTAACGAGACTAGATATTCGAACACCAAAATGTTCATCAATAACAACCACTTCACCCAATGCAATGCGATTGCCATTAACTAACACATCAACTGGTTCACCAGCCAATTTTTCCAGTTCGATAACCGATCCCTTTGCCAACTCTAACACCTTGCCCAGCGGCAGTTCAATACGTCCCAACTCTACCGAAACATCCAGTTCAACATCTTTTAGCAGATCCATACGGTGAGCAGTACCATTTGAACTGTCTTCATCTTCCGAAAACTCCGCAAATTCGATATGGCGTGCTGAAACTACTTCTTGTTCTTTCCCGTCTTTCGATCGAGACCCCGCATCAAAATCAGCAAATTCACTCTCTTCTTCCTCCTCCTCATCATTAAGGGAACTAATTTCAGTTCTTTGCTCACTGGTTTGTTCTTCGGCCTCTTCTGCTTCTTCAATCTCTTTTTGTTCAATTTCGGTTGCAGGGTCACCCAACAGAAATTCGGCCCGGACAGCTTCATCAGCGATTCCTTCGATATCCAACTTAGTCCAAAAGTACTCTCCATGCATGAGCTCTTCTTCCATCTCCTCCTTAGAAAGGACCTGCACCTCACCGAAGGCAATCTCTAAATCCTGCTCTTTGGCCTCTTTAATGACAACCTCCGACAGATCATCGGAAAACTCCTTTAAGAGACCAATTGTCTGTTCATTTTTTTCCTTCTCTTCAATGCCCAACATAATACTCGACAACAGCCCAAACCATTCTTTATCGAGTACTACAATCACATCAGAACTGCTGTTAAGCTCTCTAGCGTAGAGATATATATCTGTGTCGGCTGACTTTTCAAGTGACGATTCCTTTTCTACCCGTTCAAAAGCGCCAACCTCGATATCTGTTTCTTCAAACATCAATGAGGTTAAAAACTCTTCTATTGTAGGCAGATACTGCTCTAGTGTATCTTTTGGGATATCCATAATTATGTTATATGACTTCCTGTTCGTTAATTTCTTCTATCATTTCAAATACTTTTACTGCTCGTCGACCATGCAATACCCCGGGGTAACCCGACATCTTATGTACATTATTGACGAGTATATCTAACGGCTGGTCTGTACGCTGGTTAAGCGGAATAACATCCCCCTCTTCAAGATCTATAATATCATCAATAGAAAGCTTCGTAGAGCCCAACAACGGCTTAATATGTACACCGGCATTAGAAAGGGTATACTTATATGATTCCAGCTGTTCATCTGTTAATTTCTCCGTTTCAGTCTTTTTACCTTTTTTCAAAACCGAGTTGTTCATAGCCTCTTTAAGCAAGCTATACGGATAAGAGAGGTGGACTTTCACACTATGATCTTCAAACCCAATTTTCAGCTTTACGACGATAGTCGGATCTACTGACGCTAAATGAATATTCTCTGGCTTGCTCTCGTATGCTGACGAAGCAATATCAAATTCCATATAGGGTTCCCAGGCAATCATAACCTCTTCGTTAATCCTGTTTACAATCCGGGAAATAATTTTCTCTTCTATTGTGGTAAGCGTTCTTCTTTCTGATATCTGACCGCCGTATCCACCACTTTGTCGTTCTACTAGATGGATACAAAAGGCAGGGGGAATCACCATTATTATATTCCCAGCAAACTTCTCTACAGAAAGAAGATATATTGCGCTTGGGCTTTTTATCTTATTTATAAATTTGTTTGCAGAAAGCTGATCAATTTTTTGCAGTGACACATCCACCTTCTGACGGAGTGCACTACTGAAAATCCTGCTTAAACTACGAGCAAACATATCATGGAGAGAGCGAAGATTTCGCATAATCTCCTTACTAAAAAGCTTGGGCTGCTTAAAGTCGTAAGACTCTACATATTTTACATTATTAAGCTTTTGCTCAGACTTCTGAGTTTCCATAAAATTGGGACCGCTCGGGTGTTCATTAACATCATTGCATTACGTACTTAGAGTAATACAAATTGCGTACCGAACGTCTGCCAATTGCTTGATTTATTATCCTAATCAGATCTAACCGTAAGTCCTCTTTCCCTTTTATACCCTGCAGCTCAGACACTGACCGTGCAGAAAGATACTTAATAAGGTCATTACGAATTTTGGATTTCTTCTCCTTTAAAAGGTTAATATCCTCTTTCTTAACCAATTCAAGGGATAATTGAACCAATAAATACCGTTTGCCGTTAGTATTTGCCGGATTTATGATAATTTGCTCCAACTGGTATTTACCCGTCTGAGGTGGAAAAAAGCTATCTATATAGCTATAGATAGCTTCATAATTTTTTGAAATGATATAGTAAGACAGAAAAGCTTGTCCGCCGATTAATAAAACAATTAGGAAATATTTTCCAATTGTTCGAAATTTTGACGCTTTTGCCTTCCGTTTCTTACTATCAACAGAAGTGTTTTTATCTTTTTTACCTTTACCCATATCAATTTGTCTTAACTCAATTTTATCAAAATTGCTATCTATTCAGCAATAATTATGTCATTTCTTTACGGTACTGGCCGTTTTCGGTGATACGTTTTCATAATACCTTACGTATATCTCAACCCGACGATTCTTGCGCCTGCCTTCCTTTGTATCATTAGTTGTAACCGGTTTATACTCTCCAAAACTACTGGCTTCAAACTTGTGAGGCGACAGGGGCGCTTCCCTACTCATAAATTGAACTACCGAAACGGCTCTAGCAGCGCCAAGGTGCCAGTTAGACCGATACATAGAATTACTGGCGATGGGCACATCGTCGGTATGTCCCTGTGTTTTAACTTCTCGTACATCTCGCCCCATAACACCGCTTATCTTTTCTATCACATCTTTAGCCCGGGCTAATAAACGTGCCGACCCACTGTTGAAGGTTAGAGAATCACTAAGAGTGATTTTTACGCCATCTTTAATACGTTGTATTTTAACCTCAGAAGAAAGCCCCTGTTCTTCTAAATACTTCTTAATCTGCTCCCACTCTTCACGCAACGTGTTATTACTCGGTTGTTTTCGAGAAGCATTATTCTCGTTAACAACACTCACAGACGATTGAAAGTGAGAAATAAAATTATTGAAAGTGGATTGATCGATACCGGGTGTAAGTACATACAACAGCACAAAGAACACTAATAAAAGTGTTACCAGGTCGCTGTACGTTACTAGCCAGTTTCCATTTCCAGATTCTTGTTCAGAGTCTCCCATTCTTCATCCTGAATTTCAATCCATTGGTTATATAACTTTTGATCCCGATCGTTACCGATAGAGAGCTCTTCATGGTACTTTTTGTACTCAGCTCTGCTCTTAGGGTCAACATGTATCAACATTTTTTTCTCCATGATACGAGGGTTTTCGCCCTCCACCATTGAAAGGATGCCTACTCTGAACATCTCTTTCCTGTTCAGATCCAATTTGCTCAAATACTGCAATTTACCGGCCAAAGGGCCCAGCAGCATATTTGCAAGGATAGTTCCATACAGGGTTGTAATTAATGCCACCGATAATCCTGCCCCCAGCGATTCTGGATCCGAAATATTTTGTAACATCAGTACCATACCTATTACTGTTCCAATCATTCCAAAGGCAGGGGCATACTCAGCCATAGAGTCTAATACCTTAACAGAAACTTTTAACTGTCGCTCCTGCGCCTGAATTTCATCTCTGAGGATATTCGCCAAGCTTTCCTTATTAAATCCATCTACAGCCAATTGCATACCGTTTTTTAAAAAATCATCTTCAATGTTCGCTACATCAGAATCAATTGCCAACAATCCCTCGGTTCGTGTCTTTCTGGCAAACATGCGCATAAGCTCCATATCTGTCCTGAGATCCACCGATTTTGCGCTCATCATCTTTTTAATTGTTTCGAAACTGTTCTTGATGTCTTCGAAACTATAGTTGATCATTGTAGCTGCTACAACACCTCCAGAAACCATTAAAAAGGATGAAAAACTGGCAAATATAACAATATCACCCTGCAGCACAATGGCTCCAATGATCAAAGTAAACCCAAGTATAAAACCGATATTTGTTGATCTGTCTAGCATGTGCTTATTATCGGCAAGCACGACCAAAACTTAACAGTGAAATTAATTCTACCAAGATAGTCTGATGGAGAGCATTTAGATTAACTACCTAATCATTAAAAAAATGATGGGGGATATTATGGCCATGCCACTACAATACCCCTCTAGCATATTCAATATCATTATCTTTTGTTTTTCAGGGCTTTACAGCCCCTCCTACAATGGTATCGCCATACCAGCCTACCATCTTACGTTCTCCCCTCAAAAGCTGTTCATTAGCATATTTTACAAAACCACATAAAAACGCCCCACCCTTATATATAGTAACTTAGTTACCTATTATAAGAACGAGGCGTCTGCTTATGGGGAAGTCTTACCGTCTGGTCTGTTAATTATCGTTTCAAGTTCACTGCCTCTGTTAGCATTTCGTCTGAAGTACTTATTACTCGTGCACTAGACTGGTAGGCACGCTGGGCAGTAATCATTTCAGTAAACTCTTGAGCGAGATCTACATTTGATCCTTCAAGAGCTCCTGAAGTAATATCTGTATTGGAAAAATTTTCTGCAGAGTCTACAAAAACCTCTCCTGCTGCAGACGTTGCTTGAAACAAGCCTCCGCCTACCATTTCCAATCCGTCTTCATTCTGTACATCAGCAAGTGCCAACTGGGCAAGATCCTTATTTTGCCCATTGTCATAGACTCCCTGAACGGTACCTGTACCATTAATACGTACATCAACGAGAGAACCTTGGGTATAGCCGTCTTGGCTTAATACCTTGGCTGTATTAGCACCTGCATACTGTGTAAAGGAAGTTCCATCAGTATTTCCTAACCTCCCATCAAAGGTGGTAGTACCTGCACCATTACCGGGTTCAAACTCAATAGCAAAGGTATCACCTGAAGTAACCTGTCCCATTTCGTCAAAGGTTACTGTTCCAGTAGCCCCACTATTGATGGTTTCTCCATCAGCAAACTGTGCCTCATACTCCCATGTATTTTCGGCCGTTTGTGTAAAATCAAGTAACAGTGAATGCTCCTGTCCCAGATCATCATACACCGTTGTACTCATGGTCTGAGTCTTAGTATCTCCTTCCTGAGAAATCTGGAAGCCCGGAAAATTAAATGTCCCAGTACCACCACTTACAGATACTGAATCAATATTCAAATCGCTGTCTCCCAAGTTGTCAGACTTAAGTTCCAGCATACCATCTACCATACGAAGTTGTCCATCAAGATCAGCATCTGCATCAATTGCAGTATTAAGTGTGCTTAACATATCGCCAACCGTATCTCCAGAAGAGTAAGAATAACTAACCGAAGTTGTGGTCGAACCATCATTTGACGTCATATTCATAGTTACAGTCTCACCGCCACCTAAGCCCGACGTTTGACTAAGGTCTGCAATAGCTGTTCCTGAATCAGCAAGGTCTCCACTACTGTCAGTAAGAGCACTTTGTGCCGTAATTACTTGTCTTATACTGGTATCAGCATTCAGGTTACCGCCTAAATTCACTTCCGTAGTTTTTTGAGGAGACAATGCATTTTCGAAGTCAATTTGCACATTATCTGTTGCTCCTCCGCCCAAAATTGTGCCGGACTCATTGGCATTATATCCTTGTACAAAGCTGCCGGAAGAGGTAACTAAATTTCCATTTTTATTGAAGGTAAAATTACCGGATCGAGTCATAAGGTCCTGCCCACCAGCATTGACAAGGAAATATCCATCTCCCTGTAGGGCAAGGTCAGTAGCGTTCCCGGTATTCTCAATAGTTCCTTGGCTAAAATCTCGATCTACAGAGGCAACACGCACTCCCAAACCGACTTGGTTACTTAATGAAGGCGCAGACTCTCCACCGCTGGCTCCTCCTATATTTTCATTCATCAGCTCCGAAAAAGTAACATTGGAAGATTTAAACCCTGTGGTATCAACGTTCGCAATGTTATTTCCGATCGTATCCATCTTGGTTTGAAACCCTTTCAAACCGCTTACCCCTGCATTTAAAGACTTAATTAAAGACATATTGTACTCCTTATTTTATTATAAGCGGCAGCCTAAAAATGCTTGCTGCCTGATTTATTAAATTAATTGTTTGAACTACTCATTTATGATGAAGAACTCTGGATCCCCACAGTTTCAACATTACCGATTGGTACTTCTACCCCGTCAACTGATATTAAAACACCATCACCACTGAAACGGATTCTATTTGCAGTACCTTCAGTAAACATCCGTGCTTTTACACCTTTATCTCCATTTGTAGCTTTAACCTCAATACTGTATTGCCCTTCGGCCACCGTTCGACCGTCGTTATTTCGACCGTCCCAGGTCCAGGTATTTGCACCATTGGAACCTCCATTCAGGCTTTCCGTTCTAACAGTACTGCCTGCTGCATCTTTGACGATGATCTCAACATCTTCTGCAGTGTTATTCAATTCAAAATTGATATCAACACTACCACCGGCATCGAGATTCACCTTATTACTCAGGGCCCGTACACTTTTCCCAGTAAGCGAAGCGGCCATAGAATTCGTCATCTCGGTCCGCATCATTTCCTGAGTCTGTTTTAGTGATGAGACCCCTTTATTAACTCCTACAAGCTGTTCTACAGAGTTAAATTGGGCCAACTGTGAAGCAAACTCTTTCCCGTCCATCGGATTTATTGGATCTTGATTCTTCATCTGGGCAACCAGTAATTTTAGAAACTGGTCTTGCCCCAGCTTTTTATTACTTCCTGCTGACTGGCCCTGCCCTAAAAACGATGACTGGGCTCCTAATTGACTAACATCCATAACTATTAACCTCTATTATTTTTTAAGCTGTCCATTCCATTTTGTTGTAACCAAAATTTCGGACAGAATTCAGAGTTACCTGCTCGGCCTTTTCTGATGTCAATTCATTATTTAAAAAATTATTTTTATACCCTTCCTTACTATTTGAAGAGCTAGAATCTCCTGAAAACCCTGAAGAGTTTTCATGCTCATTATTTTCTAATTGCAAATCAATATCAGTACCAAATTCCTGCTTCAGGTGATCACGTATATGTTGTAAATTTTGCTGTAGCAATTTGCTCAACTCTGTATTTACTGATCCCATTTTGACTTGTAACACACCTTTCGATTCTCGAACCGAAAGCTGAACTTTTTTACCATCGTCTAATACAAAATTATGCTTCTGCCACTGTTCCGGTGTTTTCTTAGCTTCCGATGCAGCTTTCAGTACACTTTTTGTTAAACCCGATAGCATATTCTTACGAAGTGACACATTCGCAATCGGCATTTGGTTTAACCGCATTGTCGCATTATTAAATACCTTCTTATTTCCTTCTTTATCTTCCTTCTTATCTGCAGGATTACTACTTTCTTGCTCCCACATAATCTGCTGATTGTCAAAAGAGATCGAAGTATCAGTCGGACTCACATTCGAATGTTCACCGGTTGAAGAAGCAGGTACAGCTTCTGCCGAAGCCCCCATTCGTCCCATACCCATTCTCATGGCACTACCGGGATCAGGTAATCGCTCCCTTTTAGCGTTTTTAGAATCAGATCCTTTTTCTTTCTTAACTTGCTTTTCTACCTGCATACTTTTCATCTCAAATCCTTTCTCAGAGATACCGCCGGCAGTATTTTTCTGGAAGAAATTATTAATCAGCTTCCGTTGCTTTTCTGTGAGCTGAACCTTGTTGTCTTTGCTATTAGCATCAGCAACCTGTTTCTCGTGCTGTTTTGAAACAACTTTTTCTTTCTTCGTTTTCTGTGGGTCCTGCTCTTGCCTCAAAAAGGGTGATCCCTTTTTCGTCACTTTAGAATTTTGTTCTTTATCCGATAAAATTGCTTTTTCTGCTCCAGTTTTATCCGGTGATTCATTATCGGCAGCGATCTCTTTTTTAGTCATCTTTGCATCTTGCCGATCTAAAACATTTTTAGGATTAGTAATCTTACGGTCACCTTGGTCGACATTCTGGTGATTAACGGTACTAGGCTCAACAACCTTACTGCCCTCTGCTTTACCGGTCGTTCCCGTCGCAGCTTGGGAGGCTTTAGATGTTTGTTCAGAACCCGTTTCTTTCTGAGCAGTTAGTCCCTTATCCAAGGTATTTTTTACATCCTTCTGGACTTCAACTTTTGTAGTATGCTTGTCAGCCGACTCTGTAATAGTAGGTCTTGAAGTCTTCTTACTTTCTACAGCTTCTTTTGACTGCACCGATTCTGTAACTGAAGATTTTGGTGATTCATCTACTTGTTTCTGGGGTTGGGGCGTAGAAGATGCTTTAACATTCCCAACCGAATAGTTTTTAGCCTTTCCCTGGTTGCCTTTATCAACCGCTCCCTTAGTGGACGAACCAGACTCTAACGGTTTCTCTGTTATGGGTATATTTTTACTATTTTCACCTGCCTTTAACTCAACTTTTGTTTTTTCAGTAGGTACAGGTTTTTCACTTCCTAATTGCTGAAACCTATTGCTAGCACTATTGGTAATATTATTTTTCTGTTCGTTATTTTCTGCTGTTGTAACAACCTTCCTAGTCGTTTTATCAGCTGTTCCCTCTTCAGCTTCTTGCTGTTTGTTAATAATCTCTTCAGGATTAGAAGTGTTATTATTTAGCTGTTTTGGGGTAGCACTAGTTTTTTCATTCGCACTCTGGGTGCCTTTCTCACCTTTTTCAGTATTTTTCAATTCCTGGCTTGTCACTTCTTCAGAATCGCCTTCTTCTTCAATCACCTCAGTATGTTGTGTTCCTGGTGCTGTAAGAATCGGTCCTGGCTTAGTTAATTTTGAGACCTTTTCTGAGTTCTGGTCGGCACTGACGGTAGTAAATTTTCCACCAAGAATATTTAATACTGCCGACTTATTTTGGCCTGCCTTAGTATCCTCAGCAGTTAAAGGAACTTTTAACAGGCTCTTCTTTTCATCGGTTGAAGCTTTTGACTGCAAAGACTGCAATAACGATTGGAATACCTTCTTTGATGAGGTTGCCCCTTCACTACTATTACCTTCTAATGTCTGCGAAGATGCTTCTTTACCGTTTGCCGCCTGCGAAATTAATTTACTTATCATATTACATTACCTCCGTCATAAGTTTAGCAGCACGCTTGGATTGTAATGAGCGTAACAATTTTTTCCGTTGTCGAGAACTTCCACTTTGATAGAGCCGCACTAATTCCTTATCACTTAGTTCATTAATAATGGGAGCTAAATTTTCATCATCTAAACTCAACAAGCTCTTTACTTTTTCAGCAAAAGCTTCTTCATCCATTATCATGCTATTTTCTTTTTGGGCTTGGCTAATACTATCTTGGAAAGCCAATTCTTGGCGTAACAGATTGAGACTATCATTTTGAGTCACTACCAAAGAGCTAAGAGAGTCATTTTTTATCGTTAGTGAATCAACTTTAGCTTTCAACTTTTTAATATTTTCTTGAAATACTTTTTCCTTTCCTTTTAAGGTTTCGGAATTACCGCCGATAATCCCTATATCATTAATATCATCATTACCATTGTTGGTTGTATTGATAGTAGTATTAGTAGTAATGATGTTATTGTTTGCACTCGTATCAACAATTGCCGGAGTATCTTTATATTTTTCGGCTATTTCTTCGTATTCCTGCTCATTGATATATGGGAATAAGAAATAGATAACTACCATCAGTGGCAGTATCGGTCCCAGAATAAAGGCAGCTATTTTAAGTATCTTCTTTACCATTGGTCCTAATTATTTGCTATAAGATTGCGTAGCGATCTCATCCATCATTTTTCGCTGTTGCCTTGAAAGTTTTTCCAGAAAAAGCTCATGTTCTTCTTCTTTTATTTTTTCCATGATATGACGCTTTTTATGGACTTCAGCTAATTTATCACGTTCTTGCTCTATAGCATTTTCTACAATTCTCAAATTATTATTTAGCTCTTCAACCTCTTTGTGCAGTGAGTTTATATATCTTCGGTGGCGCTTCAAATCATGCAGATTCCGAAAATCATTCACATCAGCTGTATCAAGATGAGCTTTCAATTTTTCTTTAAGCTTTTCCTTTTTGCTAGCGATAGCCTTCTTTTTCGACATCTTTTCAGCAAGCTTCTGCTTCTGAAGCTTTTCTTCATGTTTCCGGACTTTCAAAACCGGCTCTAAGGAAAAATCAAACTTCATATTCTTTTATACCTCTTCTATTCAACTATCTTTTTAATTGTATTCCACAAATCAATTTCAAAGTCCACTTCCGTTATATCTTGTATCAAAAATGATTCCAAATCTTCTCTTTTCGCAATTGCTTTGTCAATTTTCGGATTCGACCCTTCAACATATGCCCCAATATTGATTAGGTTTTCAGCCTCGCGATAGGTACTTATCAGATCGCGAACCTGACCTGCCAAATCACGCTGTTCCTTCGTTACAATACTTGGCATAACACGCGAAATACTTTCAGGAACATCAATAGCAGGATAATGATTTTTATGGGCTAATCGCCTTGAAAGCACGATATGCCCGTCTAATATTGATCGTACTGCATCGGCAATAGGCTCATTCATATCGTCACTATCAACCAATACAGTATAAATCCCAGTGATACTTCCATTGCCTGTTTTACCTACTCTTTCCAAGAATTTTGGGAGCATAGAAAACACACTTGGTGTGTATCCTTTAGTCGTTGGCGGCTCCCCTGTGGCAAGCCCAACTTCTCTTTGAGCCATGGCTACACGAGTTACTGAATCCATCATTAACAGGACATTTTTTCCTTTCTCACGGAAATATTCCGCAATAGAAGTAGCAGTATAAGCTGCTTTTATTCTACTCATTGCTGATTTATCGGATGTCTCTGCAACTACTATTGAACGTTTCAACAGTTCTTCGTCCAATGTTTCATCCAAAAATTCCTGGACCTCACGTCCCCTTTCGCCGATAAGCGCAATAACATTGATATCAGCATCGGAATGTTTCGCAATCATCCCCAAAAGCACACTTTTTCCAACTCCAGACCCTGCAAACAACCCTACCCGCTGTCCCTTGCCAATAGTATTCAAACCATCAATAGCTCTAATACCGGTAGACATAACCTCATTAATAGGTTCACGCTCTACCGGAGAGGGGGGATCGTTATGTACAGGCTGGTGATCGCTACAAAGTATCGGACCTTTTTGATCTATGGGATCACCATTGGCATCAACTACACGACCAAGCATCTCCGGCCCTACTGAAACTGTAAGTGACTGCCCCATATATTCAACCTTACACCCCGATCGCATTCCTTTTATCTGGTCATAAGGCATTAACAGCGCTTTATGATCTTTCAACCCTACCACCTCAGCCGGAATCATATCACCCATGATATTTTCTATACCATATACTTCTCCTACGCTGGCATGTAAACCGGTACATTCGATGATGGTACCTACAATAGAGGCTACCTTCCCATACTTCTTACTTTTGAGAGGGTAGTCACGAAGCTGTAATCGAATCTGCCCGATATGTTTCGATATTTGATCGGTTGGATTTATTTCCATGAAGGGAGTGATAGGTTTTCTCTAAAATCATTTAATATCTCCTTAAACCGGTAAACGACCATCTTTTTATCTGTTTCGAACTCAAATTCGCCCGGATTACAATCCTCACTAACTCGAATTGTCAAGGTGGCTTCGGGTGCATACTTTTCCACCAAATCTTTTACATATTGATAGTCGCTTTCGCAAACACGAAGAAGTGGTTTAACCTCTTCTTCAGCACCATGCAATAACACTGATAGTTCCTCCTTCATTAATTCTCTAATCTCAGGATTTTCTACAGGTATGCCTACGATCTCTTCTGCAATTTCGAATGACAAGTCCAGCAAACCGGGATTTAACGCCTCATGTCTTTCATGCCACTCTTTATGGGCTTGCTCAAACATAGTTTCAAGTTGTTTCTCTTTTTGCTTAAACTCTTCTTTTGCTTCTTGGTACCCCTGCTCTTTACCTTGCTCTACTCCTTTTGAATAAGCAGCAGCCCGTGATTTCTTTAACCGTTCCTTCCACTTTTTATCTCGTTCCTTAAGCAATTCTTGAACATCCACCTGCCGGCCTTCAGGCTCAACATCATTAGTCTCATCCTTTTGAATAGACCGATCAGCTTGAAAACTATCAGCCTCCTCAAATGCAACCTGGTAGTCCAGTTGGTTATTGTCATCTTCATACCAGCTAACCTGATCGGTATTAAATATTTTTTGGTCTTCCATAAATTACTCGACAATCTCTTCTTCAGACATTTTTCGCGTAGTAATCTGGCCATCTTCCTCAAGCTGTTTGATCTTCCTAATAATTTGAGTTTGTGCTTCCTTAACATCTTTAAGCGGTACAGGACCTAAGGCATCCATATCTTCCTGTAGCATACCTCCGGCACGATCCGACATGTTGTCGAGAAACTTATTTTTAACCTCATCATCAACACCTTTAAGTCCCATAACAAGATCGCTCTTCTCCATCTCGTTGATAATAACCTGGACAGTACGGTCGTCGAAGTGAACAATATCTTCGAAAAGGAACATCTGCTGCTTAATGTCATCGGCCATTTGTGCATCACGGCTTTCAATGAAACTCAATACATGACGTTCAACCGAGATATCGGCTTCATTCAGTATTTGAGCCACAGCACCTGTTCCACTTCTGAGCCTATCACCCGTGGCATACATGCCACCCATTTGTTCTTTAATTACTTCCTCTATCTCTTCTATTACATCTGTTGAAATTTTTTCCATAGTAGATAAACGGAATACCACCTCGGCCTGTAAATCCTCATCGAGATGCCCCAATACTTCTGCCGTTTTCTGTTCTTCAAGCTGCGAAAATATGAGAGCAACAACCTGGGGATGTTCCTTTTCTAAAAAAGAGGTGATTTGTGAAATCTTGTTTTCCTGGAAATCAGCAAAAGCAGTTGATTTAGAACTTGCTTTCAGCTTTTGGCGAACTTTTTCAGAGTTAACACTATCTCCCAATTCTTCTAATAATTGGTTGGCATAGTCAGCACCCCCTTCGAGCATAAACGAGTCTTTCGACATAATTCGGTAGTATTCATTCATTACCGAATCAACTACTTGGGGTTTAATATTATCCATATTGGCAATAGCAAGGGTAATGGATTCAACCTCATCTTCCTTGAGGTATTTCATCATTGATCCAGCTGTTTTCGTGCCGATATTGGTAATAAATATTGCCGCTTTTTGAGCTCCTGTTAACTCGCTGGGATCTTCAATAACGCCCCCTTTATTATTCTCATTAGCCATAAATTGCTATTTTCCGTCGTTCAAAATTAACATTGCTCGTACCACTTTTGCGGCTTTCGAAGGTTTTAACTCCACCATATTCACAATCTCTTCCAAGTCGTATTTTTTCTCTTCGAGAGCGGGTATCTCTTCATTTTCATCACTATCAATAAGATCCTGCAATTCCTCTTTACTCATACCTTCAACCTGTTCTTCTTCCGAATCCCCGGTAACAACCTTTGACCCATCTCCGGTTGTTGAACCCAGAATCAAGTTCTGTTTTCCGATAGCCTGTTTTCTGAGGCTATTCAAGAGCCATACAACAATTCCAAGGGCTATCATAATTAACCCCCACCTAAAAGTTCTGCTCCAAGGCCAAGGATTCTGCATACCGCCACCGGGCGATATATTATTAGGATTCCAAAATTCCACCTGCTTAATCGTAATTTTATCCCCCCTATCTGCCTGTAATCCTAACGCAGAGCTCAGTACTTCTCTAAATTCTTTTAATTCTTCTTCTGAATAAGGTTTGCTTTCCCAAACGGCCTCTCCTTCTTCCGTTTCTGTTTTCACTCGCTTATGATTTAGTAGGACAGAAGCACTAATATTGCTTATTTCGCCTTTGGCCTTTCGATATACCTCTTTGGTTTTACTGACCTCATAATTTCGTGTTCGTGAAGAAACTTCGTCGTCATTTGTTGAAGTCACTACAGTTTCTCCCCGATCTTCAACAGGAGTAAACTCATCGATAGGTACAACCTCAGAGCCTTCCTGGCTATGTACTTCTTCACTTTTTTGCTCAGAAATCAAAGTCCTGCTTTCTGGATCAATATTATTGGATTCGCGTACCAAGCTATCAAAGTTTTGTTCTACAGCCACACGCAAAATACTATTGCCGGGACCCAATACGCGATCCAACATGGACTGTCCGCGCTCGGTTAGATGATTTTCCGTTTTTCGTTCCGACTTTAACCAACTGTCTTCTGAGGCAGCCCCGCCTTCTCCTTTAGTATCAGTAGTCAAGCGATTTCCAGCGTGGTCAACAATAGTAACATCCTCAGCTTTAAGCCCTACAACACTTCCCGATATCAACGATGTGATACCTTCAACACGCTGGCGGTTAAGCTTTTCACCGGACCTAAGAGTTAGCAAAACTGAGGCAGAAGCTTTTACAGTTGTTTCTTCAAATGGAGAACGTTCAGGTAATACCAAATGCACTCGCGAAGACTCAACCTGCTTTAACGTGTTTACTGATTTAGATAACTCTCCCTCGAGGGCTCGCCTATTATTAAGCTGCTGCATATAATCAGTCATTCCTAACGAATTGGAATCAAATAGCTCATACCCTTTCATATCTGATTGAGGAGCCCCTAATGGAGCTAGTTCGAGGCGTAGTTTATCAACTTTGCTATTTTCGACATAAATCGACTGTCCACCATTCTTAAGCTGGTACTCTACTCCTCGCTCATCAAGCTCCTGCGTAATCTGTTGCGCAGAATCTTGCTTTAGAGATCCAAATAGAAGAGTATAACTGGGACGAAGTGTCCAGTAAAATAATGTAGCCACCAATACCAATATAGATACCGCTAACCCAAAGAAAAGAGTACGTTGGGCCGGACTAAGGGGCTCTAAAAAATCTTTTATTTTATCTGTGATAGAATTCATTTATAACAAACTTATATTTGCATACGACTTACTTCCTGATACGTCTCAACAACCTTATTTCGAACCTCTACCATGAGGTCAAAACTTAACTTGGCTTTCTGCATAGAGATCATAACATCATGGACATTATCTGACTCACCGGCTACAAACTCTTGCACTTTGTTATCCGAAGCCTTCATTGTCTCGTCAACACTGTTAATCGCATCCGTTAACACATTAGCAAATGACTCACTATCACCTTCCTGAGGCTTTATTTCACGACTTTGAGGCGTTAACTCAATTTCATTTGCCTGCTTAATTAATTCACTTGCCTGTATCCCTTCAATCATACTAGCTGGAAATTATCTAAATTCTCATTTCTGTTTCTGCAATCACTGTTGGCCATAGGATCTATATCTCCAGAGAACGTTTCATAATCTGTTTTTCTGCTTCGATACTGCTTAAGTTCGCCTCATATAATCTATTGGCACTTACCATATCGGTCATCTGCTCAATCATATCGATATCAGGATATTTGACCATCCCATTTTCATCGGCATCAGGGTGCTGGGGATCATATTCCGACCTAAAGCTATTACTTTCAGCTACTTCATATGATGGGCCAAGTCCCTGGGGTGTTTGCCCTTGACGACTGGGTACAGCAGCCGACAGATGGCGACCATCTGTTTTTTTCATAGAATCGATACTATTACTTAATACATTTTTAAATTTAGCGGGTTCAGGCCTATACCCACGCACTGTTTGCGCACGATAACCGCCATTTTTAGTAGCGCTGGTATTGACATTCGCAATATTTCGTGATGCAACATTAATACGCTCACGCTGCATAGAAAGACCTTGGGCCGCTGTCTGAAATGCTGATGAAATTCTATCCGGTAACATAATTCTAATACTTTTTTATTAACGTGTAGTACTTGTAATACCTGTTTTTAACATATCATAGTGGTGCCGTAGAGAACGAGTAACAAGCTGAACCCTCATCTGGGTATCAGCCATCTCCATTAATTCATTCTCCAGTACTACTTCATCTCCGGTTTCTCTGATGGTAGGAGTAATACTGTTGACATCTCCTCCTCTTGACCGTACCTGACGGAGTTCTTCTTCAAAAGGCACATCATGTCGTTTATAGCCGGGAGAATCGATATTAGCAATATTCGAAGATGTTACACGCTGACGCAGCGTATAATTATCCATTGCCTGGGCTAATAGCTGACTATGTCCACTTTCAATTATATTCATATGGAACTCATTAACTTGCCTGTTCGTAACTTCAATTAAACTTTTTCAAATATTTTCGGAACATCTTTCATCACACTACAGTATCAGTGTGTGTTATACAGTAGGCAATAGCTATGCCAGATCATTATTTAACAGTGATCGCTTTCTAACGGGCTTTAAAATCGTTGGATTTTTATGGGGAAGGGGTAGAAATAACCGTTCGACAGGTAAATTTTTCCTATTCGATGATTTTCTCGTTCTTCTATTTAAGAAATGAGAAATTTAGCTGATAACAGAGAAGGATGAATTATAGCCCCCTCAAAAAAGAACTTTAATTTAGAGGCCTTCTTTATTCGGGGGATCTCACACACATTAGATACTATGTTTCAAACGCAAAATGCTATTGAACTGTCAAGCTTGATGGAGAAGACCGAAAAAAGTGACCCCACCTTTATTATCGATATTGATAATAGGAAAATCTGTGAGGTCAATGAAGAGGCAATTGCCCTATGTAATAATAAAAGTCCGATTGGGGAGAAGCTAGGGGACATTATTTATATAGATAAGAAAATAGGCCGTGACACATCACCGGCCTTTTTTAATGGTAAATGGTTTTGTTTAGAACAAGAAACGTTGTTATGGAATGGGGCTCCCCATATCAAAATAAAGTTAAAGAAACGTAATGAGATACCCAGTATTGAAGCCTTACAGTCATTGAAAAAAATGATTGGATTCTTACTACACCGAATTCGCTCGCCGTTAACGGGGATACAGGGTTATACCGAACTGATAGAAAATCAATTGGGTGAACACCATGAGCAACGATATGTAAACCAGGTTAATAAAGGAATTGATCAACTTTTTGATCTGCTTGATGAGCTTGAAACCCTGGAAGAAATTTCGCTTGACCCGGTTGAATTAAATAATCACTCGGCGAATCCCAAAGAAGTGATAGATGATATCTTATCAAATTACTCAAAGGAACACCGTGATAAGATCACATTCACTGCTTCAGCATCTACTCAAAACGTCCGTTGTAATCCCGGTGATTTGCAACGTATTCTTTCCATATTAATTTCAAATGCGGTTGAGCACGCCCCCATTGAGCAACATCACATTTCAATTTCACAACCATCAGCCCAGTCTATTAAGATTTCTCATAATGGGAATCCTATCCCAAAATCGATATCGAAAGAACTGTTTCATCCATTTGTAACAACAAAAGCACAACAGCTTGGTATTGGACTCACCATGGCGATGCTTTATGCAAAACGATACCAAGGATCTATCTTCTTAACAGATAACAACCCATTTCGGGAGATCTCTTTTACGTTTTGTCTGCCCCCATCTACATCATCTTATGGTATTACTGCCTTATAGAGGATATTTATAGTAATTAGCTAATAACCTAAATCCTTAATAGCTCTACATTGTTCTACTAATCGCCACCTCCCTAGGAGGTTACAACAATGTGCAGATTCACCTGCTTGGTGAATCTAAATGCTATACCAATTCTATTCCAATCAAATATAGACAAACCCACTCCCTTCTTGGCCTTAGCTATCTGACCTCGTCTTATTTTCGTTTTGCCTCTGCCAGCAGGAGACCTCCCTACTCTCCTTGCTATAACAGGTACTAAATAGGGCAATAATTGCTTAGTTGTTTTAACTCCAAAGGTTAATAAACTGGCAGGAAGAACAGAAAGCAGATAGGTTAATTGGCAATAACTCTTATGCAAAGAGGTTTACTGATAGGTTAGTTTAATACTACCGCGCAAGGTCCCACTTGTTCGGTTTTACTTCTGTTTATTTTTCGCAACTGGAATGCATGTATTACCCCCAGATAGGGGTTTTTTATCTAACACCTTTAAAAGAAAAGCAGACTGTTATTTACTTAGCCTGCTTACTTGAACACAATAATCGTTTCATCAGTGATTGCGATAAAATTTGGAATGCCCGTTTCTCCACTCCAGTTCTAAAATGATGAATAAAAGTAAGAATTTACTCAAAAGATAAAGGAAGAGTACTTTATATTTAATCGTCCAATACTAAAACACAGAAGAAAAACCATTCAATAGCCAATGATAGCTGACCATTAAATTGTGATCAATTACCATTTTATATATATAATTAAGACTCTGTACTTTCGCCCAGCATCTTGGCAATCTGATCTTTCAACAACAAGTGAGTTAAAGGCTTTGGCACAAATCCCAACCCTTGACGAAGAATAGCGTCAATACGCTGTTCATTGTTCTCTGTTGAGACCACAATAGCAGGAATATGCTGGAAGTCAGGATGGTCATGAACATAATCCAACATATCTAAACCATCCATTACCGGCATATAAATATCTACCAGCATTAGATCTACCTCTTCTTTTTCGAGTACCTTGATGCCCTCCTTACCATTTTCAGCTTCATGAATTTCATTAATTTCGAAATCCATCTCAACAGACAGTACCGTATTTTTGAGCACTACCCGCATGGTAGGATCGTCTTCAACTATCAGGACATTAATTTCCATTTCACAGTACCTCGCATACGATTATGATTCACAATTCAATATAACTACATAAAGAAAGACACAAGTAGAGCTATAACAGAAATTGCAATAGCACTACCTGATAAAATAGTAAAAGTATCCTTTCTTTTTTTCTCTGCATACATATCAGAAAGTACCGAAGCAACCAATGGAAAGTTAACACTTAATCCTTCAAACTTCTCTGTAGAAAAGAAAGTAGTTATTTCTCCTTTTTCATTTTTGTAGCTATACTTTTTGTTAAAGTGATAAAAAATACGACCAAAAATCATATCTTTTTCAACTCCGCAAGCTTCTGCTACTTCCTCAACCTCAATTGGCACCCGTATACGAGCAATTCTGTCAGGTTCTTTTTTGGCATACCTTCGGAACTCATCGTAATATCTATAATAAATATCTTCGAGTATCTCGAAGTCGGTTGGAATATCATTCATGTTATTTCATTTTATTATAATTTGTCTCGCCGGCATAGCAATAGCGATGCCGGCAATCATTCTTTATAACCCGTAAAGAAAAGACAAATATCAAGCACCTGGTGTAAGAGGTCCTATAGTGCAATAACATTCATACACCAACCCCAGGATATTATGAATATCCCAGGTTTAAGCTCAAAAAATTATCCTTCAATTCTAAAAGTAACAGGCAAAGAGTACTTTACCTTAACAGCGCTGCCACCCTGTTTGCCGGGCGTAAACTTAACGTCTTTAATAGCATCAATTGCAGCCTCACCACAACCACCGCCAATACCTTTTAGTACCTTAGGTTCCTGTACATCTCCATTTTCATCTACAATTACTTGTAGGTATACTCGACCGGAGATTCCCTTTCTACGAGCTTCTTTAGGATATTCGATCTTTTTATATAGTGCAGGTAATCCCCCTTTAATCTCTGGCATTTGATCTACTACGGTATACACTTTATCATCCTGTGCATTGGCCGTTGAAGGGGTAGCCAAAGATCCTACAAAAAAGAGACCTATCACTAATATTATCGTAATTCCTAATTGTCTTTTAACATTTCTATATCTATCTATCATAATAGAGGTTTTTTATTTGTTTAAAATTAGCATGTTTAATTTCTCCCAGGGATGGGAATGTGTAGTTGATATATTCTTATATAGTACTTTCGTTAATAATGAGCTGTCGGACGGACTGTTAATCAAAATCCGTTGAAGTTATTATCAAAATCCGAGTAGTCACCATTTGCACCATTGTTTCCATTAGCGTGTTGTTTTTGGGGCTTGCTAAATCCTGCATCAAAGTCGGCAAATGACCCCTTTCCATTACTATCTGCTCCGTCTGAAGATTCACCATTTGCCAGATCTTTCTTTAGGTTCATATCCTCTTCTGCCTCATCCTCGAGGCCAGCTAATGATATCAGACCGTCGACAATACTTGTAAGTTCATTCGCTTGAGAAGAAAGCTGTTCGGCAGAACTAGCTGACTCTTCAGAGCTGGATGCATTACTTTGCACATTTTGATCCAACTCATTCATCACCGAATTCATCTCTTCAATACCTTTCTGTTGTTCAGAAGAAGCCGCTGAAATCTCAGTTACGAAAGTATTAACGTTGTCAACACTTTCCTGTATTTTTTCCAGATTTTCGGATACCTCATTCGCAACTTGAGCCCCTCGCTCAGAACTTTCCTGAGAACTTTCAATAAGCTCCGAGGTGTTTTTAGCAGCCTCAGCACTGCGCTGTGCCAAATTCCGAACCTCTTCAGCTACTACGGCAAAACCCTTACCGGCCTCGCCAGCACGTGCCGCCTCAACTGCTGCATTTAATGCCAACAGATTAGTTTGAAAAGCGATATCATCAATCGTTTTAATAATCTTGGAAGTCTCCAGGGACGACTCTTTAATTTCTTCCATTGCCTTGTCCATACGTTCCATCGCCTCAACTCCACTTTGTACACGAGGCTTAGCCTCTTTCATTGCCACTTCAGCCTGCTTTGCATTCTGTGCGGTTTGCTTAGACTGTGCCGACATCTCTTCAAGTGAAGCAGTAGTTTCCTGCAAGCCTGCTGCCTGTTGGTTGGAGCTTTCTGCCAACGATTGACTGGCCTCACTCATTTGCACAGCCGAATCGTTCACTTGCGTAGCCCCAGATGACAATCGTTCAATAATATCGGAGAGAGCATACGCAACCGATTCACTCATAAAGAACCCAAATAAGATAGCTCCTACTACTGCAACAATAACGCCAATAGCCAAGAACCAGATTGAACTGCTCACAGTAGCCTTGGTCAATGTACCCTGCTCATCTGCCCACTTCTTTGCCTTATCAGACAGAACCCCTGCATTATGAATGATCTCATCATATGCTTTTAGTTGCACTTTCTCTTGTTGGTCAACCGTTTTTCGCGCCGAGATCATCGCTTTAACCGTACCTACATTATCATTTAATACAGCCAGGGCAATACTAAGCAGCATATCCCCTTCCGGATCTGTTACTCCTTCATATAGTTCTCCCAGATCCGTACGGAGCTGATCAAAATTACCAGCGAGGCTGGAAAGCTCATCAGAATCATTCAAAGCTTCTGACTGCCAAAGCTTATTCATGTTATTTAAAAAGCGTTTTGTAATCTCATCAGCCCTCGCCATTTTCTTTTGCTCTTGCTGTATTGCCTGGGCATCGGTCAAATTCTTTATATTGGCAGATGCTATAGACGCATATTCATCCATATTCGTTACAAACTCCTGAGAACCGGAAGCCGTATTCATGCGATATCCGGAAAGTTCTTCTATAGCACTATTAAATAGTGTTATAGATTCACGATAACTGCTATATGCATTTTCTATACTCTGAATCCCCTTTTTAAACTCTTCAACCTCATATTTCTTTGCCAGCTCTTTACCTCTATTTATTTTGGTATTTACTCCATCTAGCTGGCTAACAGCGGTCTTATATAATGTATCATCATATGTAGCACTATAGCGAGAAAGGTTGTTACCTACTTTCCGCATATCATTTTCGATGGAACTTGATATATCCCATTCAGCTAAATTTACTTTTGTCAATTGGTCGGTATAGTTGTTTATCTGATTTAGAGAAACAACTGCAGCTAGCCCAACCAAAAAGGTCATTAACGAACCACCTACGACAATAATCAGAATGCGCTTACCAATCGTCCGGTCTTCATTTCCATATCTTGCTACGAAATCTCGAATCAAGCTTTTTATAAAGTTCATACCATTTTCCTTAACTATTTTAAAGAGGATACTAAATATTCTTTCTGTTTTACTGCTGCCAACTTCCAGAAATCACGTCTCAATGATTTCAATCAAGTAGATCATACGTTCTAATTATTATTATCGGTTATTTGTGATATTTCTTAAGAAATAATTTAAGAAAGCCTCTCACTCCAAAACCGCCTTCATTGCAAATAAAAAGGTGTCTCTCAATCTAGAGAGACACCTTTAGAAGATTTTACATCTATAAGGGATAGACGATCTCACTCAATGAATATTGTCAAAATCCACTAAAATCATCCTCATCATCAAAAGGAATTAACTCACTACCTTCCGATAGGTCATTATCAAACGAGGAATGAACGGAATCGGAACGTTCGGCAGAACTTCCATTTCCGTTTGTATCCCCGTTTGTATGCTTACCGTTGTTGAGAGCATTATCGTTAAAACCATTTTGGGGGGCAGTATTTCGGTTTACCCCGTTGTTTTTAATTGATTGGTCAAGCCCACTCACTAAGGTTGAGAGCTCATCTACAATATTACCTAGTTTAGCTGCTTGAGTAGAAAGTTCTTCGGCCGAACTCGCAGACTCTTCGGATGCAGATGCATTATCTTGCACTACGCTATCCATCTCAGACATTACCGAGTTAATTTGCTGTATCCCGGTAGCCTGCTCTTGAGAAGCTGCGGAAATTTCAACAACTAATGTACTAACATCCGACACCTTCTGATCAATCTTTTGCAAATACTCTGATACCTCTTGAACCACCTCCTGGCCCCGCCGCGAACTTTGTTGGGAGCTTTCAATTAATTC
Organism: Fodinibius saliphilus; assembly: GCF_005869845.1. Taxonomy (NCBI): domain Bacteria; kingdom Pseudomonadati; phylum Balneolota; class Balneolia; order Balneolales; family Balneolaceae; genus Fodinibius; species Fodinibius saliphilus. The sequence goes on from NZ_VAWF01000002.1 coordinate 60,739, forward strand.
AGAAGTGTTTTGAGCTGCCTCAGCACTACGCTGCGCTAAATTTCGAACCTCTTCCGCTACTACAGCAAAACCTTTGCCAGCCTCACCCGCACGTGCTGCTTCAACTGCTGCATTTAATGCCAACAGGTTAGTTTGAAAAGCAATATCATCAATTGTTTTAATAATCTTTGACGTTTCATCTGATGATTCGCGAATATCTTCCATAGCTCCTTTCATTCGATCCATGGCCTCCACTCCTTTTTCTACCATGGGCTGTGTTTCTTTCATAGTAGTTTCTGCTTCTGCAGAATTTTCATCAGTTTGTTTAATCTGTGAAGATATCTCTTCTAAAGACGAAGTTGTTTCTTCCAGACTTGCAGCCTGTTCACTGGCACTCTCTGCCAATTGCTGACTTGATCCTGTAAGCTGCATTGATGAATCATGTACCTGCTTGGCCCCTCCCGCAAGCTTATTAATAATATCCTTTAACCTTCTATTGATGGAATTACTAAACAACAAAGCAACAAATATCCCGCCCCCAATAACTAAGAATAACACAATCGCTGAATTGCGAATTATAAGAGCACGAGATTCGGATGTAACTGCATTCACCTCATCCATGGGTATACCTACAAAATAGATTCCTATTATATCATTACTTTTATTTAAGATAGGCTCATAGGCTGTTAGGTACGAAATGTCTAAAATTTCTGACTGTCCAATATATAATTGTCGATCCATGATAGTTTTATAGGCCTCACTATCAGTACCTAAAGCAGTGCCAACAGCCCTGCTTCCATCACCTTTTCGAATACTGGTTACAACACGGGTAAAATCATTGCCTTGTCGTTTAAAAATAGTAGCTGCAACATCACCATGTTTATTAGCGAATTCATCAATCGCTGAAGTATAGTCTGCTAAGGGGTTCTCATTTTCATCAACAAGTTTACCCCCTGATAACTTCAGGTCGCCAAAACGACTTGTAGAATATGTCTGTAACGAACTGATATCTCCGTCCAACTTCATGCGAAGAGTCTTATCAGTAAGTGTATTTAAACTACTATTTGCTGTAAGAATAGTAACCACAGTTAACAGAAGACCCGTTATCGCCAGTAACGATACTGTCATTACGATAAGCTTCTTCTTTATTGTCCAGTCTTGGACCGTTCCCATCTTCTGCCTAATACTCATATTAACCCCTGTAAATATTAATTATTTCCATGCCCCTTTTGACCTAAATATTCTCTGACTCAATTAATAAATATTAGCCTAACGTCAGCCTTGCTCTACAGCATTTTCAGACTGTTCACCCGATGATCCCAGAATGGCTTGAGGCACATCAAATAACACTTTGCGTACTTCAATAATCATCTTAACTGATTCATCGACCTTACCTATCCCAGCCAAGTATTCGCTTTGCTCTCCTGCTCCTACTGATGGTACATCTTCGATGTTACCGGTTTCTATGTCTACCACTTCCGATACTTTATCAACCAATACTCCCATCAAGTACTCTTCATCCTGAATAACAATAATACAGGTTTCATCAGTGTCTTCTATCTCGTTTAAACCAAATCTTGTCCGCAGGTTCATTACAGGAACAATTTTCCCTCTTAAGTTTAAGACTCCACGTATATATGAAGGCATTTTAGGAACGGGAGTAATAGACATCAGCCCGATAATTTCCTGCACCTTAAGAATTTCTATTGCATATTCTTCTTCTCCCAAGAAAAAGGTTAAAAACTTTCCTCCTTTGATCTTAGCATCAGATTCTTGTTGTTCAACTTGTTCAGTCGTTGTTTCACTCATAGTTACAGAACTTAATTTTCTCAATTATTGTGCAACTGGTTCTACTGCCTCCCAGTTAATCAGCATTTATTACATTGCCTTTTTCTCAGTGGCAACCTACCTGCTTTTCTTATCGGTAGAATTGTTTTTTTCTTAAATTTTTAGCTCCTGCCTTTTAAAGATATTTTGCGTGCTATTTATTGTCTTATAACTTCTAATATATTTTCACCTAAATCTTCGGGGGTAAATGGTTTATGAACAAATACTGCACCCTGGCTGGTAAACTCCTCGATACGACTCTTATTACTTTCATTTGAAACAATGAGAATGGGAAATGTATCAATACCTTTATTTTGATTAACTACTTTTAGCATTTCTTCACCATCCATCACAGGCATACTAATATCTATAATGAGCAAATCCACCGGATGCTTTTCCATCATATCAAGCCCTTCTTTACCATTACCAGCCTCATAGATTTGCACATCCTCGATTTCACAAATATTGATAGTTTTTTCAATAACCTTGCGCATCATTGCGCTATCATCAACAATCAGAATATGAGTTGCCATTATGTCTAAAGATTTTGAATTAGAAACCGATTATTACTGTGCATTCAAAAACCACTATGCAGCTTTATTATTTTATTTTCCGATTTTGGATAATCCCCATAATTTTTTCTCGTAAAACTTCTGGAGTAAAAGGCTTATGAATAAAAGCGGCCCCCTGTCTGCCTATCTCTTTTATGCGACCTTCATTACTTTCCGTTGAGACAATGAGAACAGGTAGATTCTGAGAACAGTCACGCTTTCTTACTTCACTAAGCATCTCCATCCCATCCATAACGGGCATATTAATATCGATAAACAGTAAATCTACCAGATGTTCATCCAGCTTTTTGAGTCCCTCCTTTCCATCTCCGGCCTCATAAAAATCCGAAACATCAAGACCACATAGATTTATTGTCTTTGTGATCATCTTCCTCATTACTGCACTATCATCTACAATCAGTACATTTAGTGACATTTTTCTAAGTCTTATTTAATTAGTGGTCTGTGAGGTTAAACTGCTTTTTCTTTGGTTCGCGATACAATAGCATCTGATATCTCCGACAGTGGCAATGTTTCTGAAACCGCCCCCACCTCATGTGCTACCTTGGGCATACCATACACCACCGAACTTTTTTCATCCTGCCCAATTGTATGGGCTCCTTCTTCCTTCATAGCTAATAATCCTTTGGCTCCATCCGATCCCATACCCGTTAATATGACACCTGTAGCATTTATTCCTGCAGCTTCTGCCACAGAATTAAATAACACATCTACACTCGGGCGGTGGTGATGTACCGGAGGGCCTTGCTTAATCTGGGTATAATACTTTGCTCCTTTTTTTCTGATAAGCATATGATAGTTTCCGGGAGCTATAAGTACCTGGCCCGGCCGAACCCAATCACCGTCTTCAGCCTCTTTTACATCTACTGTACAAACTGAATTTAATCGTTCTGCAAAACTTTTTGTGAATACCGGGGGCATATGTTGAACAATAACCATCCCCGGCAAATTAGCAGGCAAATGCGGAAGTACAGCTTCCAGTGCTTTGGTCCCGCCGGTCGAAGCCCCAACGGCAATAATTTTTTTGGTTGTTTTCTTAAGCCGGGCTTTAGGTACATTTTGTCCACCGGTTGCTTTAGGTTTAGTCTTAGAAACACTAAAATTATTATCAAAACTTGCAACCGAAGCTGCTCGTACTGCTTGGATAATTTCCCGTGAAATATTTTGCGTAGAATAAGCGGACCCCGGTTTACAAATAACATCTACCGCTCCCAAGCGCAATGCCGTTAAGGCATTTTCACTATTCTTAGGAGTAAGCGAACTCACCACTACAACCGGAATAGGATGATGTTTCATCAACTTTGATAAGAATGAAAGCCCATCCATCCGCGGCATTTCAAGATCCAGTGTAATAACATCTGGCTTGAGTTTTGCAATTTGCTCACGAGCTATATACGGGTTAAGAGCCGTACCAACGACTTCAATATCTTTCTGTTTATTAAGCTCCTTTTTCAACAATTTCCGTACAAAAGCAGAATCATCGACAACTAATACTTTAATCATCTTCCCCCTCTTTTGAATAGTGAACGGTAATTTCAGCAGTCCCTTCATCTAAGTAAACCAATACCGTTTCTTCGTGGAGCTTAGGTTTCCCATTCTCAACCTCTCCTTCTATAATTTCTGGCGGATCGAGGTAGCAAATCTTATCATTATTGGCAAACAGAGGAACCAGATTTCCACAAATAATATTTGCAATCTCACCTAGTGCCCCAGACTCCTGCTCCTCAGTGGGAGAATCTTCTCCCAACATATTTGCAGCAATGCCTGTTAACAACTCCTGAGTGGGTGTAATAACCATTTCTCCTTCTGCAGCTCCATTAAATCCAACTACAGACCGAATCCCATCCTTGGGAACTTCTGTTATAGGGTCATCTTCCATCTCCCATTCTTCAAGAGGGAACATGTAACAGGTCACCTCAAAGGTGTTAACGGCTATATCGTAAATTTTATCTTTATAGTTTTCGCTCATTGTGAACTCCGATCTATATGAACATTTAAAACCAGGCATAAACCTATAAACGTCATTCTATTTAGTTATCGGCTAAGCCTAACCAGATGTTTAATACTAATTTCCTATTATGGTTCATCATTAAATTTTCACTAGAAAACGCCTCTATTTCAATAGCTTCTTATTGATAGTAATAGAACCATCAGCAAGATTTAGAGCCATAGTTCGCGCTTTCCCGCCTCCTACATCTTTCCTTTCTATCATAAATCCATTTTTCCAAAGTAGTTTTCGAAACACTGTGAAGTTACGTTTCCCAATTTTAAAAAAGTCTTTATCTCCTTTCTTCTTCATGCTTGCTCCACCGGCAACAGAAATTTTCAGATTCTGCTTTTGAGCACCGAGATCATAAAGTCGGTCAAGTATCAGCTTCAGACCAGTATCAACATACATAGCCGGTTTCGACTTTGCCTTATCAGGATCAGCCTTTGATAAGGGAAGCATCGCATGCAATATACCTCCCACGCTTGCAACCGGATCATAAAGTGCTATCCCCAAGCAGCTTCCGAGTGCATAGGTAATAATTACTTCATTAGCATTGGAAGAAACCTTAAGATCACTTACACCTACTACTTTTTTCATGAAAAATTATCCTCCTATATCTTTTTATAAACAGCCGGGCACACATTTTTGAGTCCTTTATTCTCAGAAGATACACTTTCAGAGTGCCCAATAAACAGGTAACCGCCGGGTTTAAGCATATCTCGAAATCTAGAAACCAACTTTTGCTGCGTTTCCCTGTTAAAATAGATCATTACATTGCGGCACATGATAATATGGAACGGTCCATTCATCGGCCATTTCTTCTTTAGATTTAGTCGCCCGTAGGTAATCATTTTTCGTATTTCACCAGAAACCTGAAATTGATTTTCACTAATGCGCTGAAAGTATTTCTTACGTACTTTTGGAGGAATATCAGCCACTTTTTTAGCCGTATATACTCCCCTTTTCCCAATTTGCAGTACCTCTCTGGATAAGTCAGTTGCTAATATTTTTACTTTCCCGGGCGGCACCCCTTCTTCTTGCAATACCATTGAACATGTAACGGGTTCTTCTCCTGTAGAGCATCCGGCAGACCACCACTTTACATTTCGACCATTAATCTGAGGTATTACTTCTTTCCTGATAAATTCAAAATGCTGATCTTCTCTGAAAAAACTTGTTTTATTTGTCGTAAGTACATCTACTAGAGCTAGGAATTCATTACCAGTCCCATCCTTCTCCAGGTAGTTGATGTACTGAGCAAAGTTTGACATCCCCAGCTTTCTTATTCTTTTCAACACCCGAGACCTTACTAAAGCCTGTTTTCCTTCATGTAAATTAATACCACAATACTGATAAATCTTGTCACGTATTGTGGTAAATTCTGATTCCTTTAGCTTCATTTTCCAACACTATTATCCAGCCAATTTATCAGCAATAAGATATACCAAAGCCATCCCATTCTTTTAAAGAGCTGTTTGTTTATTAAAAATCCTTGCGTTAATTCATCATCAATGCAGCGGTATCCAGAATCAATCCCACAGTACCATCTCCCAGGATTGCCCCGCCAGAAATGTGATTCATATCTTCAACCATATTAATCGACTTACCCACAAGCTGCTGCTGCCCAATCACTTCATCGACTAAAAGGGCATACTTCTTATTGGCATTTCTGATCGCCAATAATGTGCCATCCGTTAATGATTTTTTACCCTCATCAATGTTAAAGTGATCATGCAACCTAATAACAGGTACTGTTTCACCTCGAATAGAAACTTTTTCGGAGTTCCCCATCACAGTAAACACATCATCTTTTTGTGCCCTGAAAGCCCGATCAATATTAAGCGTAGGTACGATAAATCGTTGTTCACCCACACGAACTAACATTCCATCAGTAATGGCAAGCGTAAACGGCAGTTCAATGGTAATTTTGGTGCCTTCCCCAATTTCTGAAGCGACATCAACCTTACCTTTGAGCTCTTCAATCGATTTACGAACAACATCCATTCCTACCCCTCGTCCTGATAAATCAGTCACCTCATCAGTTGAAGAAAAACCAGGCAAGAAAATAAGATTATAAATCTCTTTATCTGTCAGATTCTGATCAGGCTCTACCAATCCTTTATTAATTGCTTTCTCCAGAACCTTTTCTTTATTAATACCCTTTCCATCATCTTCAATCTCAATAACAACCTTTCCGCCTTCTTGAGATGCACGCAACCAAACAGTAGCCTGCTCCGGCTTATCTGTTTTAGCACGTTCTTCTGGTGTTTCAATACCATGATCAATAGCATTACGAACCATATGCACCAACGGCTCATTAATAATATCAACCATATTACGATCAATCTCGGTATCTTCACCGAAGGTTTTCAACTTTACATCCTTACTCGCTTTACGAGCTAAATCCCGAACCAACCGATTCATCTTATGGAATGTCGCCTTGAGAGGGACCATCCTCAACGTAAGACTTGTATCTTGTAGCTCACGTAAAATTTTACTGGTATGATTAATCTTTTTCTGAAGATTAGAATGGTCAGGAATACTTTCATCTTGGGCCACTACTGAATGTGCAATAACCAACTCACCAATCATATCAATAAGTTGATCCAAGCGGCTTACATTGACTCGTACAGAAGATTCTGTTTGCGATTCTTCTGAAGAGTTAGGCGCCATTTTTGCACCCGATCCATTTTCAGCAGCGTCTATATCGCCTTCCGTTTCAACTTCTGTAGGAACTTCATACTGTATTCCGCCTGCATCTTCCAGTGCTTTTTCAGGGGCAACTTCTGCCTCCGCAATATGCTCTAGTACATTTGTTAATCGCTCATAATTCAGAGGTTTGGGGAATGTCTCACCGCCTTCAGAAACTTCAATCACATCGAGCATGCTATTAATAATATCAATAGCTTCTAATGAGATGTCAGCACAAGCCGTATCAAAATCGATATCCCCATCGCGAACCATACTCAGCACCGTTTCCAGATGGTGAGTAAACTCCGAAATAGGCTGCAAACCCATGAATGCGGATGTTCCCTTAATAGTATGGAACGCTCGAAATACCTTATTGACGAGTTCAGCATCATTGGGTGATTCCTCAAGATCGAGCAGAGCCCCTTCAGCCATCTCCAACAACTCAGTACATTCGGTGATAAATTCACCAACCATCGCTTCATCAATATTTTCCGGAATGGTAAACATTTCAGAAGTTTCTTCGGCCTCAGGCTCTTGTTCAACCTCTTTTGTAGACTCATTCCATTGTTCATCAGATTCAATCTCAATAGCCTTTTCAGTAAGGTCAGCCAATTCCGCAAGCCATCCCTCTTCAACATCTCCAGACTGCAGCTGATCAACAATGCCTTGAGCCTCTTTCAAGATAGACGTCACTTCTTCAGGAGTATTGGCTATGACTCCCCCTAACAGGTTATCCAAACTCTCTAGATATTCCCCAGAAATGTTCTCCTCGTTGAGTCCCAATATATATGAGGCCAAATCGTTGAGCGTACGGGGCTTGGTTCCCTCATCTTCTTTCTGCTTAGCTTCTCTTGTATGCTCTGCAACCTCCTCCTCATCGATTTCTATAAGAGTATCTGCCGACTCTTTTCCGCCGGACAAAGCTTTCTCAAGATCGTTATAAGCCTGTTCAAAAACTGCAACTTCGATATCACCATTCTCAACCAAATATTCACGAATGGTGTTTACCGCTTGCATCGTTGAGGTTTTAACACTCATGAAGAATTCATCTTCTTCATAAAGATATCGTAACCCCTTCCAAGCAATATCTATTAGCTTTTGTAGTTGTCCAGGATCATCATCAAATGTAGAAATAAATTCTTCAAATTGGGCTCCAGCTACTGCTACATTTTCCCTGTCAGCAGGCCAAACATCTGCCAGAGCACGAATAATTTTTTCCAGATCCTCTATTCTTTCCTCTTTTATGCTACTCATCGTTATCTGCTTTTATTTAGATTCACTCAATACCATTGTTAGCCAGAACTCTGAGTTTGCACTTGCAAACTTCATCTTTTTTGTCGGCGGCTTATTAGGCATAAAAAGGGTTAAATCACTACCTCTGGTTGCAGTAGGAAGTGAAGACTGACCCCGAAAACCAACTTTTTCTACATTCGCAGCGACATCACCTGCTAAAATATTCGAAATTTCACCTATAAGATCTCCCATATCATCACTTTCAAATGGCAGAGGCATTCCAATAAACACCTCAGAAAAATATACAGCTGTTTCTTTCGGAATAGCCAACATCAGTGAAAGCGTATGCTCCGAATTAAAAACTGTAACATTACCTATAATACCATTTAGAGCACCGTCACCATTTGCTTCATCTATATAGGAGAGCTCTTCCCCAATAATGGAACCAAATGTATTAATTACGGACTCCTGTACTTTTTCTGCTATTTCAACAGGAATTTCATCTAGATTCTCTATCCTATCTATAGTTTTTATACTCATTTATCTTTTATTTAAGAGTTGAGAATTCCTTGGAAAAAACTTTTGTCTTCTTCCTCGTCTTCACCTTCCGTTGCAATATTGCCATCATCATCAAAATAATCGCTGATTGCTTTATGCATTTTATCTGCAGTAAAAGGCTTTGTGATATATTCGTTTGCCCCTCCTTCGTTTAGGGCCTTATCAACTTTACCCATAGATTTTTCGGCAGTTACCATAATAATAGGGATACTTTCATTCCCCTCGGCACGTACTGCCTGAGAAAACTCCACCCCTGTCATGTTGGGCATATTCCAATCAACAAACATGATTTGGATCTCTTCATTGTACTTACCTAAAGCATCCTCGCCGTCCTTAGCCTCTACATATTCAAATTCAGCTATCATTAGTTGATTTAGAGCCCGCTTAACGGCACTTCTCATTATTTTTGAATCATCAACAACCAGCGCTTTTATTTTAGCCATTACTTACTCCGATCTTCTTTATTTATGTGATGAAATGTGAACAATGGTGGAGCGCACCACATCATTTTTACTGCAAAACTTTAAAAAGCCTAAAACAACTCACCATTAGTTCCATTATCACGAACTATCTTGTCATGATGCGCCTGACCGATTTACTTATCGTCACGAATAACTATTTCTTAAACCCCTGAATCAATTTTTTAGATTGTATCTACGTTGTAACGAGAATAGCTGCCTATCAAACACTCTCTACCCATTAGCATATGGGCTGTTTACACATCTTGCCATGACTCAAACAAATAAAGAATGGTATTATATAATCTTAAGGGCAACCGATATTTTTTCCGTTTACTAGCAGATAATATCTAAGTTCAAGTAAAGAGAAGCATATATACAGAGAAACGAATAGGCACTAAAGTTTACCTTGTTAAAACCGATAAATATTATAGCAGATAATTTTCATGGCATCATGCCATAGCTCATAACAATATGTTACCGCGTTCATCGCAAACAAATATCGAAACCGGCGTTACTCCTGCTGAAAGTATACGTCATATCCAGGAGTATGGGCCAGAAGCTTCTTCGGAAAACACTAAGTTTCCCGATATTGATAAGGATGGAGCTGGTAACAAAGAAGAGGATCAAACAAAAAGGACTGACTACCAATCAATTGAGGGGGGGGACAACAATAGTTCCGCCTTTACTGCCTTACTTCCCAAAAGTGAATTTGATGAAATACTGGGCGAACTATTTGTAGCAGGCCACAAACAACTTTTTGGAACTCAACATGAAATCCGAAACAGTAGGGAAGAAACCAAGCATTCTACAACTGCATTAACAAAGGCCAATACTGATAAAATACAATCTCTGCGTAAACACCACTATCAACTCCAAGTGGTTTTTCATACCACACCAAAAGGTGAACAATATGATATGGTTCTTTAGATTTTAAAAAACCGTTACACTATTGGCCTGTTAGCTTGCACGACGGCTTTCTTTTACTTCTTCCAAGAGGTGTTCATCGAGATCACTTTGCGCAGGATCCTCTTCAAATGCTTCATACAGATCTTCAATAATTTCACTTAACTCACCTACCCCTTCTTCGATCTTTGATCGATATTTTTCAAGTTTCTCAACCTCACCTCCCTTTTCCAGAAAAAGCTTCATAAGCTCTAAATACCCAGAAATTGCACTTATTGGCGACATTGCTTTATGCATATTCTTTTGAACTAGTCGTTTTTGCAATTTATAAACTGCTTCAAGCTTTTTCTTCCCCCCCTTATTTTCCTCGGGTGAAAGAACCGGATACATATTACTACCCTTATCTCCTAAGCCCTTTTTATATATGTCAATCTTCTCCTCTATCGCTATAACTGAATCGCTGTTTGTACTTCCCATGAGTCCAACCTTCTTTAAAATAAATGAACAATTCCTATCCCTGGATTAAAATGATAATGAGTAAGCTTTTTACTTTCACTAGCTTTTTGATCCCCGAGCCGTCAAAACCAATATATTAAATATCTATAATATTAAAAAATCTTAATATTTATATTGACTCCTTCAGACTCACACCTTATTCTTCTCTAAAATGAAAGACTTTATTAAGTTATTTTTTAGGTTGACTGTATTTAGGGCGAGAAATGCCTGTGGCTAATTTATTGTTATACCAACGCTTATTTTTCTGTATTGTACAAACGGGACAAATTAGATAGCTAAGTAGGGGATCTTCTTCTATGTGTGGGACACTTCAACTGCTTAACATTAATATCGAAGATCAGTACCTCGCTTCAATTGCGGAGGTACTCAGCAGTGCAGAATTCAATCCTGTTTACCACACAGTTTATGAGGAGGAGGATATAAACCAAGCATTAAACTCGGAATACTCCTGGGATCTCATCATTCTTTCAGACTTTGACGCCAAGAACAATTATCCCACGCTAACATCAATTGCAGACAAGTTCCCTAGAATTCCAATTATATTTTTCACGAAGGAAGATATTGCGGAAGTAGCCAAAACAGTTATGGTTCAGGGAGCGACAGATTGTGTGTCTCCCAGAGATATCGGGCGACTAGCACCTATTATTAAACGAGAAATCACCAGGAGAAGAATGCATGAAAACTATAATCATGCTATAGAGAAGAAAGAAATTCTCTCTTCTATCACCGAATCGAGTACAGAAGAAGTATTCCTTTTTAATTATGAGACCTTGCTGTGTTATTACGCCAATAGCAGGGCAATACAAAAAAGTGGCTATTCTGAACAGGATATTTACAGACTCACTCCTGCTGACCTATACGCAGAGTACTCTTTAAATCATTTTAAAGAACTGGTATTACCCCTACTGGAAAAACGGCAAGAATCTATTTCAATTTGCACAAATATAAAACGAAAAACGGGTGTTGTATATCCTGCAGAAATTCATTTGAGACTTATAGAAAAAGCAGAAACCAAGTTTATACTCTCAACCAATAAAGATATCAGTGGGTTATGGTATAAAATTCAAAAATTAAAGCGACAACGAAATCTCACTGAAAAATATATCAGAAAAAATACTCGAAAAGCGAACTTCCTTGCCGATGCAGCCCATGATATGCGAACCAGTATTAATTCAATAATTCTCTCCAATAAGTTACTGGCGAAACATAGTAATGAATACCCCGACAAGGGAATTGATAGATTTATTAACGCTATATATCACTCAGGCAGCCACCTGCTAAATTATATTGATGAGTTTTTTGACTCACCTAATGAAGAATCAGATGACAGCGAAGTAAAAAAAGAACCGATTAATATTCCCTCATTCAGTAATAATGTATATCAGACTTTTGCTGCTATTGCGGACAAAAAAGAAATAAACTTTAACTATCAGGTTTCAGATTTTAATCATGAAAAGCTCCATACCAATCCTACTTATCTAAAAAGAATCATAAAAAATTTACTATCAAATGCATTTAAATATACCCAAAAAGGTAGTGTAAGCTTCAAAGTATATGCTCCAAAACCACAAGAGCTTGAAGAAATAGATTTTGGATCTGAAAATGCCATCGCTTTTCAAATAAAGGATACCGGTATTGGCATTCCAAAATCACAGCAAGATCAAATTTTTGAACGTCATAATAGAGTAGATCATCCAAATGCGCCCGAGATATCGGATGGCTCCGGGCTGGGGTTAAATATCTGTAAAGAACTTACCGAGGCCCTCGATGGAAACATACATATAGAGAGTAAAGTGGGCATCGGAAGTACTTTCACACTCTATCTGCCTGTTGAGAAGTCATTATTCAAAGACAAAATTGTTGATTATCCGGGCAAGAAAAGTCCTCCTTCGGAAACACCCGACTTTTTCACTAATGGGAAAAAGTCTGATAAGACCATACTCATTATTGACGATAGTATGGTGCATAACCTTGCCATTAAAGAGCTATTAAGCTTTACCTTTAATAATTGCATTACAACAACTTCAAAAACCAAGGGCTATCAAATATTAAAACGTGAATCTATCGACTGTATCATACTCGATTATATACTCGTTGATTCCGATAGCATCAAAATGGCTAAATATCTTAAAAACCATAAGTTATACTCTCATATCCCCATTATTATCTATACCGGAAAAATATTACGGGGCAAAGAACTCGAGAGAATACAACAGTATACCGATGCCGTAGTCAAAAAGAATACTGAAAGCCATAAAAAACTTATTACTACCATTCATTCCTGCCTTAGATCTAATACCTCAATTAGCTAACCCTTCTGCTAGTAGTGTTACTATTTAATATTTACCCCCCCCTTCAACTTGCTTCTACAAATATATTTTTACTTAATAAACACCTCTTTATTTAAAAAAGCGTTTTTACATTTATCCTATTCATGCTAATTATTGCGCCCGATGTTGGTAATCTTTTTCTTTAAGGGCATTACAATTATTTACTATGAATGCCCACTATGAACAAAGCTTTCTTTCTTGATCGCGACGGTACACTAAATGTTGATTACAATTTTGTGCACAAACCAGAAGAATGGACCTGGTGTGACGGTGCCCTTCAAGCACTTACATGGATGAATAAACATAATTTTAAAATTATTGTTGTTACCAACCAATCAGGTATTGCTCGCCAACGATATAGTGAATCTCAAGTACAAAAGCTCCATAGCTGGGTAGATTCTAACCTCGCAGATAAAAATATTCATATTGATGATTGGTATTATGCTCCGCACCATCCTGAATATGATCTGGAGCATGAATTTAACCCTCGCGACCGAAAACCGGCTACGGGAATGTTTGAAAAAGCTGCTGAAAAACACAATATCGATTTCAATAAATCTTATATGGCGGGGGATAAAATCAGCGACCTTAAGCCTGCTGTTAAACTTGGAATTACTCCCTTTTTTATTCGGTCGCGGCATGAAGCCGACCAAGACAAAAAATGGCTAGCCCAACATAATATTCCTACATTGAACAATGTTGGTGAAATTATTAATTCGCTGGAATAATTAGATTATTATGATCTCAATTGATTTTTGGAATACATTGGTACAAGCTGAAACGGGTGGCACTAAGCGGAACAAAGTACGCATTAACGCTCTTCGAGAAGTTGCTCAAAAATATACTGATAGGCTTAACCCTAAATCTTTTGATGAAGCAAAAAGGGCGGCTACAAAAGAGTTTGATCGCATTTGGCTTAACCAACAACGCACCCCAACAACCGATGAGCTGGTTGCTAACATTCTCAAATACCTTGAAATTCCTGCGACTGAAAAGGAACACCAGTATCTAACAAGAAAATTTGAAGAATCTCTGTGGCAAGGTCCGCCCAATCTGGCTAGGGGGGCTCAAGATATTATTCCGAGCCTTGCCAAACGATACCCCTTAACTCTTATTTCAGATACAATGTATTCACCCGGCCGGGTTCTGCGCACCTACTTAAAAGAGCAGGGCCTCTTCTCCTATTTCGATCACTTTGTCTTTAGCGATGAAACAGGATTTAGCAAACCTAATCCAAAAGCCTTTATTCAAGCTCTCGAAACAACAAAAAGCACACCTTCTAAATCTTGGCACATTGGCGACTTGTTAGAAACAGATATAACGGGAGCCAAAGAAGTAGGTATGCAAGCTATTCTTTTCACCAGCTTCAAGAAATATGAGGATACCTCTTTTCAACCCCAACCGGATTATATTTGCGAAAACTGGGAGGATGTAGCCCAAACCCTTTTATAAAAACCCGGTTAAAGACCAACCCTTATTATAGGTATGCGATAATCCCAAAAATTGATTACTCTTAAAATGTAATCATAAGAAAGGGAGGACATTATGAGATGGACTTTAGCAGTATTCCTGTCGGTATGTTTTTATGGTATAGCCCATGCCCAATCTGCTAAAACAGATACAGCAACATACCTTCACCCTTACTGGTCTCCAGACGGCGACTATATTGCTTTTGCTTCTTCTCTTAACGGCAATTTTGATATTTACGCTTTTAATCTCAACACCTTTGAGATTGAAAATATGAGCCAACATCCGGCTAATGACTATTACCCAGCTTGGTCACCCCGCGGAAGATATGTTGCTTTTTACTCGGAGCGAGAACGCCAACACCACTATGATATGAGGTATACTGGCAAAGATGGGAAAGAGTTCCCTCTCAGTTCTGCCCGCAGCAGCGACCTTCCTTCTTGGTCTCCAGATGGCCAAAATATTCTTTACCATTCAAGTGAGGATGGTGATATGGATATTTACTTACGCCATCATTTTAGTAATGAGATGCGCAAACTCACCTTCAATGATTCAACAGATGTCTATCCTTTTTTTTCGCCTAATGGAGACAAGATTCTATTTCTTTCTGATCGTGATGGAAATATGGAGATATATGCGATGGCCCCTGATGGACGAAATCAAAAACGACTTACCTATTCTCCTCATTCTTATGAAGTAGACCCCATCTGGTCTCCAGATGGTAATAAAATTGCTTTTTCTTCTGATCGATACAGAAACTTCGACCTTTACATAATGAATGCAGACGGAACAAACCAACGTCGGCTAACTACCGATCCACATTTCGACCTTGGCCCTCAATGGTCTCCCGATGGTGAATGGTTGGTTTTTACGTCTGATCGTGAAGCAGACTTTAATATATACACCATTAAAAAAGACGGCACAGAATTAACTCAGTTAACTTACCATTCGGGCAAAGATTTTTATCCCACCTGGTCACCCGATGGAAATAAAATTGCCTTTTGCTCTGATCGATCTGGCACCAGTAAAGTCTATATCATGGATAAAAATGGGAAAAATATGCGGCAGCTACAGATAATACGACAACAATAACGGCTCTCAGCATCTCTCTGAGCCATTTTAACTATCTTTTTAACAAATATTTCTTCGCTTGTAATAAAATGGGGATACATTGGTACTAATAGGGTAAACAACCCATACAATGACTGAACAAAAACAGGAAGAAATATTTAACTGCTGGCTGCACAAGCATAAAGCCCTGCTCTTTAAAGTAGTACGGACATATGCTTTTAGTCCAAAAGATCATGATGATCTTTTTCAAGAAATCGCCATCCAGGTTTGGAGATCGATCCCCAACTTTAGAGAAGAATCTGCTGTCACTACCTGGCTATATCGCGTATCCCTAAATACGGCTATAAAATGGACACGAAAAGAGACAAAACATCAAAACGGCCATTCTTCATTCGAAGATTTAGACCATTTACTCTACGAAAAAGAAACCTCTAACGATCCCCGGCTCGACTGGCTGTATAAACAGATTTCAAAACTTGATAAAGTCGACCGTTCAATAACATTACTGATGCTCGATGGCTTTAGTTACAAAGAAATCAGTAATATTCTGGGATTAACTGTTTCCAACATCGGCGTTAAAATCCATCGAATCAAAAAGCATTTAACTAGTCTATCGGAGGAATTTGAACACCATGAAATTTAAAAAATTACAACAGATCTGGGACCAACAAAACGAGGAACCTATGTACACCATCAACCAAGAAGCCCTACACGACATAATAATTTCGAAAAAAAATAAAGGACGACATATTTTAAATTTTAGTGAATGGGCTAATGTAATAGCTAACCTGACAGCTGGTGGATTCTTGCTATATTCCACGCTCACAGCCCAACAACTTAATATCTCTTTTTTTATTCTTGGAGGCCTTATGATCGGAGTGGGGCTATTCGTATTTATCGGCAGACTTAAAAGATATAGCCAACCGCACAACTACGACCAAACAATAGTTGGCGACTTGAAAGAAGCCTTGGCCGACAGCCAGTTCCAGGTTTATTTATCGCAACTTTTGCGATGGTACCTTCTTCCTATTAGCATTCTTGTGCTTGGGGGACTTGGTCTTGATGATAGTTCCAGCATTCTTTTCCTCTCATTAGCTATAATCTTCTTTGCTGCTATATATTGGTTCTCCCAGTGGGAACATCGCTACTATGTAAATCGTCGTGATGAACTTAAAAATCTAATGGATACTCTGAAAAAAAACGATACCTCACCCCAAAACTAACTACACCAAAAAAACAGGTCAGGCCCCTTATTTCGTCTTTCTTCTTGCTTTTTTAAACCTCATACTTTGTTAATGGGTAAGATTTATCTCTACCATATATTGCCCCCTATTCGTGAACCAGAACAAAGTAACAGCCCCGGCTTTGAAGTTAATATAATACCAGGGCTCATCAAGAAGTTTCCAAAAAATGGAACTGGCTCCGTCAATGAATTTCATAATATTGAGCAAATGATTGCCCCGGATCATTGCAAATGATGCCAACTAGATAACAAAATTCCCAAATAGATCCTCCCTATATAAAATCCCCGAAACCATGGGCAACCGAAGCACCCAAAACACCTCATACAATCAATACACTTAATCCTTTTATAAATTAAAAACCATAGTGGTTATCTAAGGCCATAATAGGCTTATAAATAATTCAGGCAATAGACTGAATTTGTTGCCATTGATTTGTTATATTAAGCGCTCAAATTAGGAAGTACTTCAGAACTTTTTCCGGGCCACATTTTGTAACGCCCTGAGTTTTACGAGCTTAACTGTTGTAATTATTAACCACACAGATTGTTGTTATGAAAATCCACGAGTTTCAAGCGAAAGAAATTTTAAAAGAGTATAACGTAGCCGTACCGGCCGGCGTTGCAGCAACAGAAGTTGATGAAGCTGTAGAAGCGGCTGAAGAGATGAAAGATAACGGTGCCAGCCTTTTTGTAGTGAAAGCCCAAATCCACGCCGGTGGACGCGGTAAAGGCAAAACAAAAGAAAGTGGCGTTAGCGGTGTTATCCTCTGTGATACTATTGAGGAAGTTCGCGAAGCGGCTGAATCGCTGCTCGGTGATACACTTGTTACAGTGCAAACCGGTGAAGAAGGTCAAAAAGTTCAGCGCATCTACGTAACCGACGGTGTGGACATTGAACAGGAATTTTATCTCGGTATTCTGCTCGATCGCTCTCGAAGCCAGAACGTAATTATGGTATCCACGGAAGGTGGAGTTGAAATTGAAAAAGTAGCAGAAGAAACACCCGAAAAAATTGTTAAAGAATGGGTTGAACCAGGCATGGACCTGCAACACAACCAAGCACGTCATCTGGCTTTTGCTTTAGGCCTTGAAGGTGATGCCTTCAAGAAAGCTGTTAAATTCATCATGGCGCTCTACAACTGCTATATGGAAACTGACGCCAATATGGTAGAAATCAACCCACTGGTGCTCACCCCCGGAGGTGATGTAATGGCGCTTGATGCGAAAATGACTTTTGATGATAACGCACTTTATCGCCACAGTGAAATTGAAGAACTGCGCGATAAGTCCGAAGAAAACCCTGTTGAACTGGAAGCTTCGGAGTATGGACTTAATTACATTAAGCTCGACGGCAATGTGGGTTGTATGGTCAATGGCGCCGGATTAGCCATGGCCACAATGGATATCATTAAGCTTTCTGGCGGTGAACCTGCCAATTTCCTCGACGTAGGCGGTAGTGCAAATGTCGAAACGGTTAAAAACGGCTTCCGCATTATCTTGGAAGATGAAAACGTAAAAGCCATTCTCATTAACATCTTCGGCGGCATTGTCCGTTGTGATCGCGTTGCCAATGGTGTTATTGAAGCTGTTAAAGATCCTGAAATTGCTGAGAAAGTTGAGAATGTACCTATTATTGTCCGACTACAAGGTACCAATGCTGAAGAAGCAAAAGAGATTATTGATAACTCGAATCTTAATGTGATCTCTGCTGTGCTACTCAAAGAAGCAGCTGATGAAGTTTCTAAAGTACTAGCTTAAACTTTGGCTATCCGGGAGAACAACTCCCTCAAAGCAACTTTGATACTCAGGCTTCCCAAGTTTCATAAACTTGGGAAGCCTTTCTTATTTCTTCTTTTGGGATGAACCAAGATAGATAGCCCCCAGAACAATAGCAGCACCTACATACTCCAGGGCTGTGGTTGGTCTATCAAAGATGAGGATATCCCACATAAAAGCCAATGCCGGCTGTAGCAATAAAGCCAATCCTGCTACCGAGGCATTAACCTTGGGTAACCCCTTTGAAATAAATACCCATCCGAGTACCTGTCCCATAATACCCAATGCCAATAATGCACCCCACGTTTGCAGATCTGGAATATTAAAATGAGCACCTGGTTCTATGAGCACTGTAATTCCCAAAAACACTGATGCCAACAAACAGATCCAGGTCATATTGGCAAATAAAGAATAGCGTAGTTTCTGTTCCTCAGACTGAGATCTTCTGAGTGTTAAGATATATAAAGCATAACAAAGAGCTGTGAGTAATCCATATAGCACCCCCAGCTTCACAGCTCCCCCCTGCTCTCCCCATCCAGTTCTTACAATCAAAAACAGACCGACAACTGCAAAGGGTATTGCTACCATCAGCCGCCAACCTATATGCTCTTTCAGCAACCATACCGCCAGCAGTGCAACAAAAAACACCTGCATATTACCCAAAATGGTAGCCAGGCCAGGCCCAACAAAAAGAATACTCCGATGCCAAAAAAACAGGTCCAAACTGAACAGGAAAGCACAAATAAGCGGGATGGCAAGGCTTTTCACCCCATACCATAAACGTTCTTTACGGATAAGGGAGATTCCCAACAAAATAACACCGCCAAAAAGCATGCGGTAGAATGCAGAAACGGTAGGCCCTACATGAGCCAATTCTACCAACACAGATGTAAAACTGACCATTGCTGCACCAAATATAATATAACCGAGGGCAGACAAAGATGGAGAGTTAGGTAAGGCCATTTAGTATGAGTTAATAAGCATAAAAGATATAGTTGTTTATGCTATTTGTTTACGCATCTCTTTTTTACACTGTTGATAATATTTCTCATACTCCGTAATAATTTTACTCATCTCAAACTTCTCAGCTTGTTTTCGTGCCTTCAGCGACATCTCTTGGTGCAATTCCTCATCAGATAGAATATCAACCGCATAACTACCCATGCAGTCAATATCATCCAGATCACATAGGTAGCCTGTTTCACCGTGCGTATTCACCTCTGGTAAACCTCCAATATTAGAACTGATCACCGGCACACTACAGCTCATCGCCTCCAGTGCAGCTAAGCCAAACGTTTCCGAACCTGAAGGAATTAAAAACAGATCAGCAATAGAAAGAATATCTTCAACCTGGTCTTGCTTACCCAAAAAACGGACATGTCCGCAAATACCCAACTCCCTGCAACGTTGCTCCGCACGCTGGCGGTCAGGGCCATCCCCAACAAGAAGTAATTTAGCCTCAATACCATTTTTTAACACTCGTTCAAAAACACTGACTACTTCTGGCACACGTTTTACTTCTCGGAAGTTTGAAACATGTACAACTACCTTTTCACCATTGGGACAGATCGCTTTCTTAAAATGGTTTTTATCAGATTTCTTGAACCGCTCAAGATCAATAAAGTTGGGAATCACTTCTATATCCTTTTTGATATCAAACCGATCATAAGTTTCATCACGCAAATACTCAGAGACTGCCGTTACCCCGTCACTTTGATTGATAGAAAAATCGACCACACTTTTATAACTGGGATCACTTCCTACAATAGTGATGTCAGTTCCGTGCAAAGTGGTAATTAAAGGCACATCAGCAGCTTTCTCACCTAAAATTTGCTTTGCCAAGTATGCACTTGTGGCATGAGGAATAGCATAGTGAACATGCAACACATCGATCTTTTCATATTCGATAAGATTTGCCATCTGGTTGGCCAGTGCCAGATCATAGGGAGGATATTCGAACAATGGATAGGTATTCATGTTCACTTCGTGATACGAAATATTAGTACGAAACGTATCAAGCCGAGCCGGCCTGTCATAACTTAGAATGTGAACATTATGCTCGCGCTGTGCTAACCCTTTAGCTAATTCCGTGGCAACCACACCACTACCACCAAAGGTGGGGTAACATACAATTCCTATATTCATGCTTTCTATGTATTTAGATCGTTAAATTCTATAACACTATACAGCTGTGTATATTGCTAGATGTAATGACCAACAAAAATAAAGATTCTCTCATTTCGGACCATGCTATAATTAGGTGCAAAGGGAGTTATCTATTATATTATAGACTTTTAAGTATTTGCTTTAAAGTGTACCTATATCAGCTTAGTTAGCATAACCTAAAAATAGCAATCTACTATGGCAGGTCATTCCAAATGGTCAAATATAAAGCATAAGAAGGCCAAAGAAGACAAAAAACGAAACAAACTTTTTAATAAGCATCTGCGTGAAATCTCTGTTGCTGCACGTGAAGGTGGCGGCGATCCAGAAATGAACCCACGTCTGGATACTGCCATCGAAAATGCAAAAAGTGACAACGTCCCTAAGGACAATATCGAACGCGCAATTAAAAAGGGTACTGGCGAGCTTGATGAAGGCGATGGTGCATATGAAGATGCTACCTATGAAGGCTATGGTCCCGGGGGGATAGCATATTTTATTGAAGTTACAACAAACAACTACAACCGTACGGTTGGCAGCATTCGTCATATTTTCACTTCTCACGGAGGAAACCTTGGTACGGATGGTTCTGTAGACTATCTATTTGAACAAAAAGGGATGATCCGCATAAAAAAAGATGAAAACAATGTGGAAGAAGAAGAGTTTATGCTAGAAGCCATTGATGCCGGTGCAGAAGATATCGATACTGATGGCGATTTCTTCAATGTAACAACAGGCCGTGAGTCAATGTATGAGGTTCGTGATGCGTTAGAAAATCTGAACTACGAAATTGAGTCAGCAGAACTTATTCGTATCCCGATGACCGAAGTCAAAGTTGAACCGGAAGTGGCTAAATCTAACTTTAAACTTATGAATAAGTTTGAAGATGACGATGATGTCTCAAATGTCTTCACTAATATGAAGATGGATAAAGAAACGTTGGCTATTGCTGAAAATATGGACTAAGTTTTATAATTTTAATTGTCTTTTTTTCGTTATGCTATCTAGTCGAAATTAGATAATGGTTTTATGAAGTATTTTATCACATTTGTGCTGACACTATTTCTTATTGGAGCTTCTGTTGAAGATGCCCGTAAAGCAAATGAAGCCTATGAGAAGGAAAATTATGAAGAGGCTATAACTCTTTATAAAAAGGCTATTGATGCCAGTCCTGAAAATTCAAAGCTCTACTTTAACCTGGCTAATGCCCAAGCCAAAGCCGGTAAAACGAAAGAAGCTATTCGTACATTTGAGCAGTACAAAAGCATGACTGATACTCCCAAAGAAAGAGCTAAAGCAAATTACAATATCGGCAATGTACTCTCTAATATGAAGAAGTGGGATAAAGCTGTTGATTATTATAAAAAGTCGCTTCGCCACATGAGCGATGATTCTGATGCTAAACATAATTACGAGCTGGCAAAAAAGAAGAAAAAAGAACAAGACAAAAAGAAGGAACAGCAAAAAAAGAAGCAGAATAATAACAAAAAGAACCAAGACGAGAACAAAAAGCAACAGGATCAACAGAAGAAGAATAACGATCAAAAGAATAAACAAAATCAACAGCAACAGAATAAGCAGAAGCAAAACCAAGATCAGCAAAAAAAGAAACAGCAACGGCCCCAGAAAGTCAGTAAAGCCGAGGCCGAAAAGATCCTTAAGGCTTTGGAACAAAAAGAGAAAGACCTGCTAAAGAAATTCAAGAAAAAGAAAACAGAGTCCAGTAAGAGTAAGAATGAAAAAGATTGGTAAGCAAATCGCTGTAATTGTATTTCTGCTTCCACTGCTGGGCCTTTCTGCTATTCGGGCCTTCGCTCAATCTGATGTTTCTGTTGATGCAAGCGTTTCGGAAACAACAATTTACACCGGAGAGCGTGTTAGCTACTCTGTTGAGATAAGCGGCAGCTTTAATAATGTATCCCGACCGAAACTACCAGAGTTTGAAGGATTTCGTCTACTCAGCAACAACCCATCTACTTCTCGCAGCTACAGTTTTGTCAACGGCAAAAGCAGTACCACATATACTTATAACTATTATTTAATTGCGCAACAAAAAGGGGAACATCAAATCCCTTCTGCTACTATTACTATTGATAGCGAAGAGTATAAAACGGATCCTATCAATGTGAAAATTGTAGATCGAAATACTTCAGGTGATTCTTCGGAATCTGAAAAAGCCGAAATCTTTTTAAAGCTGGAGGTATCTGATCTAAAACCTGTTACCGGACAACAGATAATAGCGGATGTAGTACTTTTCTTTAAGGATGGTTTGGAAGTGAACTCATACCAACAAGTTCCTGGTTGGAAAGCGGAAGGGTTCTGGAAAGAACAACTTCAAAACACTCGTCGCCCCAAAGCGACTTCAACAATTATCGATGGCATCCGGTACCGTAAAGCTCGATTATTGCAGTTTTCCCTATTTCCTACAAAAGCAGGGGAACTTGAAATCAGTCCCTATAAAATTATTGTCTCTGTCCGGTCCACGAAATCGCGCAATGATCCTTTTAGCAGTTTCTTTAGTGGGTTTGGGAATAACCAGCGACAAATAGAACTTACCAGTGACCCCTTGGCTATTGAAGTAGAATCACTGCCTACAGTTAGCAATAGCGATTACCTTGGTGCTGTAGGCTCTTTTAATATATCGCGCACTATTAAAACTAAAGAGGCTACTGTTGGGGAATCAATTGAATTAACAACACAAATAGAAGGAACCGGTAATGTACCACTGATTACAAAACCGGAATATGAGCTTCCCGACGGATTGGAAGTATATGATCCTCAACAGAACTCTTCTCTGAATCGTAAAAACAGCCGTATCAGCGGTAGTAAAACGTTTACAGACATCTTTGTGGCACGTTCTCCGGGCAATTACACCATTCCCGCAAAAACAGTATCCTATTTTAATCCTTCTAACAATGATTATGTAACTGAAACACTGCCGGCTCTCAGCATTAATGTAAAAGAGAACCCTAACCAAATAACCTCAGCAACAAACGTTCAATCCTTCCCCGTACGTCCTATTACAGGCCTCACCTCATGGGTAACCCCGGCATCTTCCTCATTGATATCTTACTGGTGGTTTTGGGTTGGTATCTTTTTGCCAATTATCATATTGGGCATTGCATATCAACAAAAATCATACTTGGACAAAATGAATAATGATCAGGCTTTTGCCCGCTCCCAAAAAGCCACCCACAAAGCAATGGAGCGCCTTGATAAAACAATTGAGCTATCGGAAGAGGGTAATATAAAACAAGCCTATAACATGCTTCAAAAAGCGCTAACTGGTTTTATTAGTGATCGACTTACACTGCCTGAAGCCGGACTTTCAAATGCCGACTATGTTCAAGCATTACGAGATGAAGATATCGAAGAAAATCTGGTTAAAAATGTACGAATGTTGCTCGAAAAATGCGCATCTATCAGCTATGCTCCCGACACTACGCATGACTATCTAAAATCACACGTAGGGCTCGCCGAAAGTACCCTGGAAAAATTGAAAAAAGTATTATAATTGTGCTCACTGGAAATCATCGAATATATATACTGCTTACTTTTTTATTATGCTGTACCTTGCTAGCAGCCTATGGGCAACAAAGTCCACAAGCAACTTTTGACCAAGCTAATACTGAATTAAAAAGTGGGAACTACTCTGAAGCCCTCTCACTTTATAAAAGCCTGGAAGATCAAAAAAATCATTCGGGCGCACTTTTCTTAAACATGGGTATAGCATATCAGCGCATCGATTCATTGGGCATGTCTAAATTTTATTTACTTAAAGCTTTACGATTTGAGGAAACGGAAAACCAAGCCAGCAAAGCCCTCAAATATGTAGAATCACAATTCAGCCGACAATCTGCAGTACTTCCAAAATTCCCTTGGGATGTTGCAACCGATTGGCTACGCCATAATATTGGCGCATCAAACATTCTACTCATCGGAATCATTTTATTAAACCTGGGGATGCTAACCTTTGTAAGCCGATGGTTCATTAATTGGTACCCTCATTACCTGCGTATTTCCGGCCTGTCAACAATCATTATTTCACTACTGCTTATTGCCTGTGGCTTCTATACTGATTATGTAAGTAATCGCTATAGCAAAGCAGTTATGGTAACCGAAGAAGTACCGGTTGTTGAACGACCCAAAAAAGAAGCACCTTTGGTAAGCCAAGCCTTTGAAGGATATACTTTCACTGTTGATCACTATCGCAGCCGAAAAAATGAATATTGGTCATATGTACGCATGAGTAACGGCCTCTATGGATGGATTCCCAACAGTGAGATACGTATACTCTAACCTAGAATAAAAATAGTTCATCGATTACAAGGAGGAAGAGTTTTCAGTAGGCATAACATTAATATGCTAACATTTAAAAATTGATATACATCTATGTCTAACGTAGCTGATTACATTGATTACAATAAAGAACAGTTTAAATCAGAATTATTCGATTTTCTTCGCATACCGAGTATCAGTACTGATACTGAATACAAAAATGACGTCGAGGATGCAGCAAACTATATTCACAATAAATTAAGCTCATTGGAGCTTGATCGTACAGAGATCTTTGAAACAGAGGGCAATCCCATTGTATATGGAGAGCTGACTACCGATGAATCAAAACCAACGGTATTGGTCTATGGCCACTATGATGTACAACCGCCAGACCCAATGGATTTGTGGGAAACTCCACCTTTTGAACCAACCGTAAGAGATGGTGATATCTATGCCCGTGGAGCAAGTGATGACAAGGGGCAATCCTTTACGCATGTTAAAGCATTAGAGGCATATCAGCAAACCGATACTGATTTCCCTGTAAACATTAAATTCATTTTCGAAGGTGAAGAAGAGATCGGTTCTCCACATTTGGTGCCATTTATTGAGGAGCACAAAGATTTGCTGGAGTGTGATATGGTTCTCATTTCTGATACAGCCATGTTTGCTGAAGATACTCCTTCAATAACGTATGGCCTTCGCGGGCTTGCCTACATGGAAATTCTTGTTCAAGGCCCTAACCGTGACCTTCATTCAGGGGTTTATGGTGGTGCAGTTGATAATCCTGCCAATGTTTTAGCCGAAATTATCGCACAGCTGAAAGATGATGACGGGGTAATTCAAATTGACGGCTTCTATGATGATGTTATTGAACTAACTGAAGAGGAGCGTGACACCTACCAAAAACTTCCTTTTGACAAAGAAGATTACAAAGAGAAACTAGGTCTTAAAGCCTTAAAAGGTGAAAAAGGATATAATACATTAGAACGCACTTCAGCCCGCCCCACCCTAGACGTTAAC
This sequence comes from Fodinibius saliphilus, assembly GCF_005869845.1. Taxonomy (NCBI): domain Bacteria; kingdom Pseudomonadati; phylum Balneolota; class Balneolia; order Balneolales; family Balneolaceae; genus Fodinibius; species Fodinibius saliphilus. Next base: position 86,817 of record NZ_VAWF01000002.1, read on the forward strand.
GGCCTATGGAGTGGCTACCAAGGTGAAGGTGCTAAAACGGTACTACCTGCTAAAGCCGGTGCCAAAGTAAGTATGAGATTAGTTCCGGATCAAGATCCAAAAAAAATTGCTAAACTCTTTAAAGAGCAAGTGAAATCACTTGCTCCCGACACCGTTACCGTCGAAGTCGCAGAACATCATGGGGGGCATCCTGCCATTACCGATTTATCATTTTATGGGCTACAAGCTGCGGCTGATGCTTTTGAGGCTGTTTATGATAAGGAACCACTTTTTACCCGTGAAGGTGGATCTATCCCAATTGTAGCAGATTTCCAGAAAGTGTTGGGGGCACAGTCTATTTTGATGGGCTTTGGGCTCAACAGTGATGCTATTCACTCTCCTAATGAAAAATTTGCCCTCAAAGATTTCTACCGAGGCATTCACACCTCCGCTAAATTCTTCGAATTACTGCCGAAACATACTTCATAAAATACTTTTCGAAAAAAGCTTTTAAAAGTGTCGCAGAGCAAATGCTCTTCGGCACTTTTTTATTAATCCTCTTGAAACTCATCTTGCTGTAGAAGTACCTCTCCAAATGAAATTTCTTCAGCCGCCAATACCATAACAGTAGTTGGGAGACCACTAAGACGGTCATGCAGATTTTCATAGTATTGTTTAAAATCATTTTCCATTTCATTGGGTTCTGCCAATCCCATCAGAATTAAGTCTGCCCCTTCAGATGACTCATGAAGTATATCATCAAATGACTTACCATTAGATAAAAGTACTTCTGCATTTGCGTCAATGCGGATTTTATTCATAATACGTGTCAAGTTGCGCTGGGCATCTTCGGCCCCCTTCTCTCCTTCGACAACCATCTTGATATTAACTTTGGCATCCCACCACTTTCGGCTGCTTTGCAACAGGTAAGCCAATATCATCATCAACCCTCCATTGCCGCGCAATCCTCCCCACCAAACATCAATACGTTTCCGCTCTCCAAATCCAATCTCTTCGTTATCATGGACAATAACAATATTTCTCTTTTGGGCGTGAAAGCTATTGATCATATTGCAGTATTTATCTCGCATTCCCTCGTTTTCACTATCGCCCAAAATAATTGTATTAGGTACCAGCGCTCCCAAACCATAAGCCTGAACCATATCCTTGGCTCCCTGAAAAGGATCCTCACCAGTCGTAACTCTTACCAATCCCTGAATACTTCTCTTAGCAAGAAAATCACGAATATTTTGCTCCAGTACCTGTTTCCGATCCGTTGTTACATTATCACTGGTCATCACGGTTGCAATCGTTAAAATTCCCCGATTGTGGGTTAGGGAAGAGGCTAAATCGATAAGATGCCAACGCTTTGTAGGAGCCCCTGACAAAACCAGCGGGTGCGGCCGCCATGTTTTCTCTTCTACTGAAGAACCCAACCGCATTAAGCCCGCACGGGTCAAAGCCATCCAAATACCCCGGCGCACATCGCCCCACGCCGACTCAAGTTCGCGACGCTCCAACCAAATAAAAATAACCAATACAAAAACAGCTGCAATGATTGTGGCCAATGTATTAATCAAAAACATTACTGCAATACAGCCTATGGCCCCTAATAATGAAAGTATCCAATGGACTTTAAATTTTGGTCTGAATGATGGGCTACCAAGCATATTTTCGATACCGGCAGTTACATTTAGCACACCATAGGTTGTTAAGAAGAACATTGTTAGAATGGGCGCAATGATATTCAAGTCCCCCATCCAAACAGCAATAAGGGCTACTCCCAGCGTTACCATTGTCCCAATACGAGGCGTATCTTCTTCGCCCTCTCCTTTGCCAAGCCAACGAAGCCAGCGCGGCAATACCCCATCACGTGCCAAAGCCTGCAATACACGAGGTGCTCCCAAAATACTACCCATCGCACTTGATAAAGTAGCTCCCCAAACACCAATCAAAATTGCATCCCCCCAGTATGATAATTTTCGCATAATCAAGGGATCTTCGATAAGAGTAATAGCATCAGCCCGGGTTGCCAACAAAATTGGCAACCCCATATAAATCACATACCCCACCCCAATAGCCCAAAACGTTCCTTTTGGAATGGCAGTACCCGGATCTTTTAAATCGCCCGACATATTTACACCTGCCATTATACCCGTTACAGCGGGAAAAAAAACGGCAAAAACGGTCCAAAATCCAGCAGAGTGTTCACTTGCAGCCCCCCACATTTCTATGCTGGATTGTTCAATGGGACTACCGAAAATCAGAGAAAGCAATGATAAAGCGATCCCAAACATAATAAAATACTGAGCTCTTATTGCTGCTTTGGCTGAAATAAGAGCAAGTATGGCTACAATAATAGTTGTTACAATTCCAACTACCTTAAAATCAGCACCCGGAAAAACTCCTACTACACTTTCTGCAAAGCCGACCGTATAAAGGGCTACTGAAAGAGCTTGGGCAATATATAGAGGAATACCAATAGCACCACCCGATTCAATCCCCAGAGACCGGCTAATCATATAGTAAGCTCCTCCAATACGAACACGCTGGTCTGTTGCAATAGCAGCAATTGAAAGAGCTGTTAAAAAGGTAATAGCTACTGATAGGGTAACAATCAACAGGGTACCAAGCAGTCCTACATTACCTACGACCCATCCAAAGCGCAAATACATGATAACACCTAGAATCGTGAGAATAGAAGGAGTAAAAACTCCGCCAAAGGCACTTAAGCCTTCTGGGGATGAAGGAATAACCTGTTCTTCCTCAGGAGATCTGTTTTTAAAACTAAATTTCATTTGAAAGGCTAAAAACCGATCGTTCTATTATAAAAACATAGTTAGTCTAGAAAATACAGCCAAACTAAACAGTTTATTTATTTAGAAACAACTTAGATTTTATAATCTAATAGCTGATCAGTTCATTTTGATAAAAAAATTAGAGATGAGATAAATTAGTTAAATACATTTTAAATCAACTTCTCCCCAGCTATAAAGCCATCCCACTTCATCGTATTAATATAGTAGTATTACCCAGCTAATAAATTGTAGGCATATTAACTGTCAAATAATTTTCTTGATGTTTTATTGCAAACTTTTTTTGAAATGCTTTTAACAAATAGCCAACAGTATTTAATCGCTATCTGTCTCCTTGATCACTGTATTGTCCACTATCCCAGTTTCTAGATCATACTTAGTGGCATATCCTGTCTCATCAACCACCGTTTTAGGATCATTATTTTCATCCACAATAACAACGGTCGGCTTAAAATCTTCAGCTTCTTCAGGAGCCATCTCTGCATAAGAGATAATAATTACGCGATCGCCGATCTCAGTTTTACGTGCAGCTGCCCCATTTAAACAGCAAACGCGAGATCCCGCTTCACCAGGAATAGTATAGGTTTCGAGACGCTCTCCATTGGTAATATTAACGACCTGAACTTTCTCGTAGGGAAGCAGATTGGCCTTATCTAACAGCTCTGTATCAATGGTTATACTTCCCTCATAATGAAGGTTTGCCTCTGTTACCTTCATCTGGTGTAGTTTTGACTTGAACATCGTTAGCTTCATGGTCGTATCTATTTTTCAATAATGCAGTTATCTATTAAACGTGTCTCGCCCAGGTAAACGGCTCCGGCTAATAAATATTTATTATCGTATTCTATCTCTTCGACGGGTGCCATTGTACCGAATGAAAACAGGTTAAGATAATCAATTTTAAACCCTTTTTCTTCTAATTCACTTTTCTGGTGGTCTAGCAGCAGCTGGATGTTTTTTGCCCCTTCCTCAATCTGTTTACTTACATACTGCAGAGAACGGTACAGGCCGGGAGCCAACTTACGCTGCTCCGCATCCAGATACGCATTTCTACTACTTAGTGCCAGCCCATCATTCGCCCTTTTTATAGGGCCCATTACCAGTTGCACATCATGATTAAACTCTTTAACCATCTGCTGTAAAATACGGAATTGCTGTATATCTTTTTGCCCAAAAACGGCTATATCTGGCTCTATAATGTTGAATAACTTATTTACGATAAGTAAAATTCCTTCAAAAAAACCGGGACGTGATCCCCCATCCATATATTTATTAAGCTCATCAACTTCTATGCTCAAATATTGCCGGCCTGAATACATAATATTATCAGAGGGAGCAAAGACAGCTGCAACTCCCTCCTCTTTACACTTGGCGAGATCATCATCCAATTCGCGGGGATACTCTTCAAAATCCTCGCCAGGGGCAAACTGTTCAGGATTCACATAGATAGAAGCAACAACCTCATCGGCATGTTGTTGTGCAAGACGAAACAGCGAAAGATGCCCCTCATGCAGGGCTCCCATAGTGGGGACAAAACCTATAGTTTTACCATCTTCTCTTAGGGATTTCACCCTCTTTCGTATGTCATCAATACTTTTTATTGCTTTCATAATAGCCCAAAAAATAAGGGTTTAGCGAACTAAACCCTTATTCATAATCATTCATAATTATATCTCGGCTGTACTATACTGCCCTGTTAGGATCAAAGTTTTCGAGCAGTTCTTTGACGCGATTCAGGAATGCACCACCGTGGGCGCCATCAACAATACGGTGATCATAACTCATAGAGAGATACATCATATGGCGAATTGCGATAACATCACCTTCTTCCGTTTCGCGGACAACAGGGCGTTTTTCGATGGCTCCTGTTCCCATAATAGCAACCTGTGGTTGGTTAATAATAGGTGTACCCATAAGGTTACCTACACTACCGTAATTTGTTAGTGTAATAGTACCACCAACCAAGTCATCTGGACTTAGATTCTTATTACGAGCCTTAAGAGCCAAGTCATTTACAGATCTAGCCAAACCTACCAGATTCTTTTCTTGGGCATGCTTAATCACAGGAACAATAAGTCCACCCTTGCCACCTTCGCCCAGCGCTACTGCCAGTCCAAAGTTGATATCTCGCTTCAATATAATCTCATCATTCTCATCATCAACAGAACTGTTGATGAGCGGGAATTCCCGAATTGCCTGGATTATCTTCTCAATAAAGAGCGGTGTATAGGTCAACTTTACACCGGCTCGATCCTGGAACTTATGCTTATTGGCTTCTCTCCAGCGAACTAAGTTTGTTACATCAACTTCAGAGAAGGTTGTTACGTGTGCCGAAGTCTGCTTAGATCGAACCATATGCTCAGCAATCATCTTACGCATACGATCCATCTTGATACGTTCCACATTTTCTGCTGGACGCTGAATATCGAGCTCCCCGGCAGAGATTGAACGCTGTTCGCCTTGAGAAGGCGTTTTCTTTGTACTTGGCTTACTAAGACCAGTTGTTGCTTTCTGAGATGCAGCAGGTTGTGCTTTACCGGCTTTGCGATCTTCCAGATAGCTCATCACATCTTCTTTGGATACGCGGCCGCCTTGTCCAGACCCATCAATACTTTCAAGCTCTTCCTGAGTGATACCTTCCTCTTTAGCAATAGAACGAACTAGCGGTGAGTAGAATCGACCGTCACTGCCAATACGTTGCGGTTCAGTTCCTCCCGATGGGACACCATCTGAAGAAGTAGAAACAGGTTCAGGTTGAGAGGTCGTTTCAGGCGTTTCTTGCTTGTCTTCCTTGCTCGTATCTTCTGTTGATACAGAAGCCGAAGAACCAGACGCGGCCTTACCTGTTGCAATAACAGCAATCGCCTGTCCCACTTCAATAGTATCACCTTCATCAGCCAATTTCTCTACAAGTGTTCCGGCTTGGGGTGAGGGCACTTCAGAGTCCACTTTATCAGTAGAAATTTCAAGAAGGGTTTCATCCTCTTCTACCTCATCGCCAATTTCCTTGGCCCATTCAATAATGGTACCTTCCATGACCGACTCGCCCATCTGTGGCATCTCTACCTCGATACGTTCGCCATCTTCTTCAGAACTATCGTCACCAGTGGTTTCTTCGATAGGCTCATCATTGGTTTGCTCCGAATCACCTGCCCCTGATGTATCGGCAGCCTCAGCATCAGTTTCAATAATTGCAATTGTTTGTCCTACTTCAATAGTGTCACCTTCTTCGGCTAACTTTTCTACAAGCGTACCAGCTTGGGGCGAAGGCACTTCAGAATCAACCTTGTCGGTTGAAATTTCCAGAAGGGTCTCATCTTCCTCTACATTATCACCGATATCTTTCGACCATTCGATGACAGTTCCTTCCATTACCGATTCACCCATTTGGGGCATTTCTACTTCAACTCTGGCCATCGTTACTCAGATTAAATCATTAAAATTTGTAGGATCTTATATCCTTATCAAGGTAAAGCGCTTTTTAGCTGCATAAAACAGCCCTCAAAGATCACAATAAATGGGATTAGATCAAAATGATTAGCAGACCTAAATGACAATTTAAATAACCAGTTAGTTAATATATTTTACTTCTTGATATAAAAGAGAAGGGCTTAGAACAAAATTCGCCAAGCTAACAGGATAGATGCGATGCCAAACAGAATGCTGAAAATTTGAAAAATATGATCTGCCAACCGATCCGGCAAAAACATATCAGCAACAGAACCAACCTCCGCTCCCTGATTCTCTGCCAGTACCGTTAAGGGGCAGCGCCAGTTATTAAAGATAAGTATCAGAATCTCAATAACTGCAACACCAGATGCAATCCATGTCAGCATATTAATGCGATCCAGTATTGCAGTCATTAACACATAAATAGTGCTGATGGCAATCAGGAAGAAGAGCAAAGAGTGAATAAATTTTATGTAGAACACTGACTTTGACATTATGGAATTACCAGCTATTTATTTTTAATAACACTTACACCTATCCCAATGCCCGTTCCAAATCTTCCAGCAGATCATCAGCGTGTTCCAACCCAACACTAATACGAATTAGATTTTGCGGCGTAATAGAACCTTCACCTTCACTGCTGTGCCGATGCTCCCAGGTACTTTCCACACCTCCCAAACTTGTAGCACGACCGATAAGCTTTGATTGCCCGACAATACCAATAGCATCTTCAGCATCACCATCAATCAGAAATGAAATCATGCCACCATATCCTGACATCTGCTTCTCAGCGACTTCATGTCCTGCGTGGGTCGCAAGTCCCGGATAAAACACCTTTTCAACCTTCGGATGATTTTGCAGGAATCGAACTAATAATTCTGCATTTTCATTATGTCCGCGCATACGGTAAGGAAGCGTTCGCGTACTGCGGGCCAGCATCCAGCAATCGTCCGGGGACGGTACTGCACCACCTATCCGTTGAACCATTCTTATTTTTTCAAAAATACCGTCTTCCTTCGCACTCACAATAGCACCTCCCAGAATATCACTATGACCGCCAAAATATTTTGTCGTGGAATGTAATACAAGGTCGGCACCCAGATCGATCGGTTTCTGATTGATAGGCGTGGGCCAGGTATTATCAACACAAACTAATACTCCATTTGCATCCCCCAGGCTGGCTATAGCACTGATATCCATAATATTCATCAACGGATTTGAGGGCGTTTCTACCCAAATGAGTGATGTATCATCAGTAATATGATCTTCTATATTTTGCAGATCCGTCATATCAATAAAGTCTGCTTTTAGTCCCCACGGCTGCATCAATTCTTTGACCAGCTTCCGATTGCCGGCATATACATCTTCGGGAATAATAATATGATTGCCCGGTTCAAGGGATTGAAATACTGCCGATGCTGCAGCTACACCTGATGAAAATGCCGCTGCCGCTTCGCCATCTTCCATTATTTTTAATACATGCTCCCACTGCACCCTATTGGGATTTTCGAGCCGAGTATAATGCCAATCGCCCTCAGACCGCCCCTTTTTATCAAGTTCATAAACAGTAGAACGATGGACAGGCGGTACAATATCCACCGAACTATCTTCTACATCCATTGCTGCATGAATTGCTTTTGTTTCTGTCCGCATAATAATCTTAATCCTTTTTATTTGGGATAGGTTGAAAGTCGTACTGCTATAACGTTAAATATTGTCAATCAAGAAACAAAGTCGTAAAGTTCTGGCAAATTAGAAAAGCCCAATTCCAGCTACACCGGAACCGGGCTTTGCATGTTAGCAACAAGCTGTTTCTTGCGTGCTGTAGTCTTCACTTTCGCCAAAGGTGTAGAATGCTTCCCACTCAACCCCTTGCGGATCAGTGATCCAGCTTTTGTCAGAATTGGCATAGCAACAGGTAGTATCACCTTCGTTACGTGCTAGTCCATGAGTACGATCTATTTTTGTCCGTAACTCCCCCAACTCCTTTTCGTTCTCTGCTTGAATACCCAAGTGTTCAATGCCTTTATCGCCCTCACGCTGTGCAATTGAGAAGTTAACTCGCGGATCATCCAGCATCCATTTGGCATAATCATCTTTTTGCTTGGTAGGAGCTACTCCAAAGAGTGTGCTGTAAAACTCAACAGATTCCTCGAGGTCATTTACTTTTAACATTACGTGCATACGTTTCATAATAGGTCACCTTTTTAGGTCTTAATTAGTGGTTTTTGTCAACCGTTCACCTATGTAGTCGTGCCCCAACTCAAAAAGACGCAAAATTAATTTAGATTTTTATCTCATCATCTTGATGAACTTACAGAGAATGCGCAATACTATTTAGCAACTTGCAGCTGTAATATTTCCAACCCTTAGAACCTTATGAACTGTATATGGCGAACAGAGAACGATACGTATTCAAAGTTTTAAAACCTTTTTACCCTCTTCTATAGATACAAAAGGGACACTCCATAAGATTGGTTACAAAAAATAAATGCAGTAACAATAACCATCTAAGGGAAATCGGCTGACAAAATCACTGATGCTATAAACTATATGTTGATCCTGTTACCCCCCCCTTAAAGCAGCGAAAATGAATTCGGCCACAGCCGAAGAAAGGGGCATAATCTCCTTTTAATCCATTTTAACAATCTTCACAGTTGCTTTCTCCATTCTCATCTTTAATTTTATGATAAGCAACTGCACGTCCCTCTTCTCCGAACTCTACCTGGCAACAAGCTGCCAATACCTCTCCCAGCTTTTGACGTGCTCGTTGCACTCTGGATTTAGCTCCTGACAAAGAGAGCCCTAATTCATCCGCTATCTCTTTCTGCCTTACACCTTTTATATCAGCCATTCTCAAAGGAACCGCATATTTTTGTGGCAACTCATCAATCATCGGAATGAGCCAAGACATCACTTCTTCATGTACATCATGAGGACCTTCAAAATCATTGAGATCCATTACAGGATCTTCCACATACTCTCCAGCTATATCCTCATGTGAAGAGTGCTCTCTATCTCTTCCACTTTTCCTGTAGTAATCGACCAAAGCCCGGCGAGCAATCCCAAACACCCAAGATTGCACCCTACCTTTATGCCTTAGTCCATCAATCCCTTTGTGGATACGGATAAAAATATCCTGCAGTACATCTTCGGCCTCTTGTTTGTCCGATACACGAGAGCGAATAAAGCCTCGAAGCTGATCACTAAACTTCTGCCAAAGCATTTTAGTATCAATATTATCTTGAGGCATCACAACATTTATTATGGATTCGTCCGTTCATATAACAGAACTACGAAATGATATTTTAAATAAAATAAGACTTGGAATTACTACAAAAAAAATAGGTCATTAATTAACAAACTGCATTTCACAAAGTAGCAAATTCAGAACTGTTTGCACAAGTTACTTAACCTAAACTACCTCTTGAAGCCGTGACCGACTGCCGTCCGTAATCGAGATTTAGGGAGATTGATTATATGTGCATTAAAACTCCCCCCTTCTCTAACGAAGGACTAATTGTTAAAATCGAGTGCTAAAATCTTAAAAAGCAGAGATGGCTTTTCAGTTTGTATCCTTGATCGTTTTAATACGCTCCAGCACAGGAGGATGCGAATAGTTTAGGAAAACATAAAAAGAATGGGGCGTCAGATTAGAAAGATTATCTTTCGACAGCTTCTTCAGGGCTGCTACCATCGGCTCTTTTTGAAAAGTATTTGCCGCAAAAGCATCAGCTTCAAATTCATATTTACGAGAAAGAACCTGCATAAATATCGACACAATCATATCGATAGGGGCATACAACATCCCAAAGAAAATAAGCCCCGTATACACCGATATCTGCTCCATATAAAATGCATCATACAATCCCTGTGAGTTAAGAAAGACAGAAAGCAGGAAGAACATAATTCCTGTTTGGGCAATGCTAATTATCATATTCTTAATAATATGCTTTTTCTTGTAGTGTCCAATCTCATGAGCCAAGACCGCAACTAACTCCTCATCAGTATGATTCTCAATGAGAGTATCATAGAGTGCAATACGCTTGTTTTTGCCAAAGCCCGTAAAAAATGCATTGGATTTACTGCTGCGCTTTGAGCCATCCATGACATATACACCCTCGAGTGCAAAATTCACTTTGTCTGCATACTCCCGAATCTTCTTACGTAGCTCGCCCTCTTCAAGAGGTTCAAAATCATTAAACAGCGGCATAATCCAAGTTGGAGCTACAAACTGAATAAACAGGGTAAAAACCGTAACAGCACCCCATGCATAAAGCCAGGCAAAATGTTCTATGAAAGTAAAGAATGCTAAAATACCGGCAAGCAGCGGACCGCCAAGAAGAACACCTAAGCCCAGTCCTTTTAAAAGATCCAACACAAACGTTTTAGGTGTTGTTTTGTTAAAACCGAAACGCTCTTCAATCACAAACGTTGAATACAAACTAAAGGGGAGTGACAAAATGCTTTTAGCCAACAGCAAAATCCCGACATAAGCTAACCCCGTCCATATAGTGCCTAATTCCCAACTGCGAACAATTTGGTCTAACCAATTAAAACCGCCCGCGAACCAGAACCCCAGTAATAAAAGCAGGTTAAAAGCTGAGATCAATATCCCAAATTTTGTTTTCACCTTCGTATACTTCTGTGACTTCTCATACGTCTCCTCATCATATACGTCACTGAACTCTTCAGGCAAACTTTTTTCCAGTGATTTCAGGTTATAAAAGTCCGCTGCAAGTTTAAGTATAAAATCTAGCAGTAACGTTACTAATATGATGATTGCAAAAATGTTCATCTTAGATATAATATGGTCTGATCAAAAATTCTGTGTATTTACAATTAACAAAAGTACAAATTATTATTAGGCTATGTAAGATTAACGAATAACTGATTTTCTTCTAGTTATGTTCGTCTATAACTAATGGTCCTTTTAACCCTAAACCATCTGCCTTGCTATGAATACTAATTTAAATAAACTACACACAATTATTACAGGCGGAGCAGGCGCATTGGGTTCTGCTGTGGTAGAACTACTCATTGATGCAGGAGCAAAGTGTAGCGTCCCCTACTACAACGAGACAGAAGAAAAAACTTTTGAGTTAGGTAATCATACCAATGTCTTTACAAAGGCAGGAGTCGATCTTACCAGCGAAGAACAAACTCAGGCTTTTTATGAAAATGCCATAGATCAACAAGGCCCCCTTTGGGCGTCTATTCATATTGCAGGAGGCTTTGGAATGGGGAATATTGAAAATACCCCGATAGCTGATTTTAATAAGCAACTTCAACTAAACACAGCCACCTGCTATAACTCATGCCGCGCCGCAGTGCAATGGATGAGAGGATCAGATTTCGAAGGAGGACGCATTGTCAACATTGCTGCCCGTCCTGCCCTCGAACCACGACAAGGAAAAGGGATGACCGCCTATACCGTCTCTAAAGCCGGTGTTGCTGCACTTACCGAATCGCTGGCCGCCGAAGTAATAGAAGATGACATTTTGGTAAATGCCATTGCACCTTCGATTATTGATACTCCACAAAATCGCAATAGCATGACTAATGCAAATTATGAAAAATGGCCTAAGCCACACCAGCTAGCCGAACAGATTCTTTACCTGGTGTCGCCAGAAAATGAAGTTACACGCGGAGGGATTATCCCAGTTTACGGTAAGAGCTAACGCACATTATCGTTTACTTTACTCATAGCTTTTTTTGCAGATTGATACCCAATTTCAATCATATCTGCTATACGCTCGGTATTAGTCCGGCTAAACTTTCCCAACTGAGGCTGAATCAGAAGGTCAATATCCAAGGGGTTTACATGTGCCAGGTGCGTAAGAGCAATCTCAAGCGTGTTATTCAGTATTGCTAAAATATTATCTGGTTCTTCATATTCACGGCTAGCACCTAAATCTACCCCGATAATCTTATCGGCTTCAAAATCTTGTATAGCAGATACCGGCACACTCTCTTTTAAACCCCCATCAACCAACAGCCGCCCTTGATACTGAACCGGTTCGAACAGTACCGGAATACAGGTACTTGCCTTTACAGCATCTGAAACGTCTCCTTTATCAATAATTACCTTTTCTCCTGTTGCTATATCTGTAGCAACAACAGCAAGGGGAATAGTAGCCTCTTCAAAAGTAACATCTCCCAAATTGTTATCAAGCAGCATTCCCAACTCATGGTTGGTCAACAACCCTCTTTTTGATAGTGCAATAGCTGAAATATCGGGCCAATCCAAATCCAGCGCAATGCTTTCAATCTCATCTACCGACATACCAAACGCATAAAAAGCACCAACCATAGCCCCTATACTTGTACCTGCCAAGTAATCAATAGGTATCTCATACTCTTCCAACGCTCGTAGCACTCCAACATGTGCAGCTCCCAAGGCCGCCCCTCCTCCCAGAGCCAGCCCAATCGATACATCCTTCTCAACCATAAAGTTATTCTCTTATTTTGAAATATTTTTAGTCGTAATACTGTTGCTAATTCAAGATGATAACTTTCAATATTACACTTACTTTAAGGTATATAATTTCAGGAGTACAACTAAGCTGAAATACTCTAATTTTCGTTTTAAAACTAAAGATAAATTGACCTTTCTCTATGTCTCACCAAGGCATCCATCACATTACTGCCGTTGCCGGCGATCCCAAAGAAAACTATGAATTTTATACTCAGGTGCTCGGACTGCGCATGGTAAAAAAAACGGTAAACTTTGATGACCCCTCAGTTTATCACCTGTACTATGGCAATGAACTGGGCGAACCCGGTACCATCCTATCGTTTTTTCCCTGGGAGCACCTTAAAGAAGGAGAACCGGATGTAGGGCAGGTCGTAGCGGTATCATTTTCTGTACCTACCGCTTCAAAATCATTTTGGCTACATCATCTCAACGAACAGAAAATCGATTTTGAAGATCCATTTGAACGATTTGGAAAGGAGGTCATCGGGCTACAAGATCCGCACGGCCTCCACTTGGAACTAGTATTCGATCCAGTAGCAGACAAAGCCAAAGGTTGGGGCGATGGTCCTTTACCGGCACGCCATGCTATTCGGGGCATCCATGGCGCTACCCTTGCCGAAGAGAACTATGCCGGGACCGGCAGGTTGCTGGAAGAAGATCTTGGTTTTGAACTTACCAACCAGTTTGAAAACCGATATCTGTATGAATCAAAAGCTGAATTTGGATCAACAATTGAAATTATTGATCAGTTTCCTCTCAACGGCAAGCCGGGCAAAGGAACCGTTCATCATATCGCCTTTCGTTCCAAGGACGAAGAAGAACAAGAGATGTATCGCCAAAAGTTATTGAACAAAGGATACTATCTTACGGAAGTAAAAGACCGCGATTACTTTAAGTCGGTCTATTTCCATGAGCCCGGTGGTATCCTTTTTGAAATTGCCACAGATCCACCTGGCTTTAACCGCGATGAAGATATTGCCAAGCTGGGGCAATCACTCCAGCTACCCGATTGGCTGGAACATGAGCGATATGATATTGAGCAAAACCTACCCTCTTTAACTGCTTAAGGTTTTTTTATTATGACTGAACACCGAGGAATTCATCATATTTCTGTAACGGCAAGTAATCCCCAAGATAACTATGACTTCTATGTAAAAAAGCTGGGGATGCGGATGGTTAAAAAAACAGTAAACCAAGATGACCCCACAAAGTATCACTTATTCTATGCCAATGCCGAGGGAAGCCCGGGCTCGAGCCTCACCTTCTTCCCATGGCCAAATGCCCGTGAAGGTGTTTCCGGCACCGGTGAAGCTACCGCTGTGTCACTGGCTGTACCCCAACACTCTTTATCCTATTGGCAAGAGCGTCTTAAGGAACAGAAAATTCCTTATAGTGGACCTATAACACGCTATAATAAACAACATCTTTCTTTTAAAGATCCTGATGACTTACAGCTTCACCTGGTTTTTGATAATCTGTTTTCTGAGCCTCAAAGCTGGAAACAATCCCTGGTACCTGCGGAACATCAAATTCAGGGATTTTGGAGTACCACTTTGGAACTGTACGATTCTGAACATGCTGAAAATATTTTAACTTCCATTCTAGGATTTGAAAAGCATAGCACAAATGCTAATACAACGCTTTATAGGTCCGATAGTACCATTGGTAATACCATCGTTATCAAACAAAAACCTGTAAAGCAGGGGCAAAACGGAGCAGGTATCGTGCACCACGTGGCATTTCAAGCCAATGATAAAAAAGACTTAAAAAAATTACGGCATGAAGTATTACGGTATGGACTCCAACCAACAGAAATCATTGATCGCCACTACTTCAAATCGGTCTATTTTCGTCTGCCTAGCGGACTGCTCTTTGAAATAGCTACAAATGGTCCGGGCTACTTTGTTAATTCTGATTCTGCCGAAGACCAAGCCAAAGAACTGGAGCTCCCCCCATGGTATCGTTCTCGGCGAGATGAGATAGAAACAGCACTGCCAACACTTAATACCTAAAACGGGAACACCTTCAACCGTCCTGCCCCCTTTACAAGAATAATTTTAAGCAGGTCGGCTTCCAGAATTTACGAACTAACTATTTTTAATTATGTCCCTTTTCCGCATAGATCCCGATAAACCATTTGATGGTCCTCACCAACAAAACATGCAGGTGGTAACGGGTGGAGTATCAACCGAAAAGGCTTCCCTGGCCATGATACTGACCCACGGCCGTGGAGCATCAGCTCAAAGCATGATGCTCTTTGCTGATGAATTTGAACGGGATGATATTCACTATCGAGCCATACAAGCAAGGCGACACACTTGGTACCCGCGGTCTTTTCTGGCTCCTAGAGAAAATAATCAGCCTGGAATCTCCAGTGGCTTACAAGCTATCTATAACCAAATTTCAGAACTCAATAAGAGCGGAATAGCCACAGATCATATCGCTCTACTTGGTTTTTCCCAAGGGGCTTGCCTTACTACTGAATTTGCAGCTCGACATCCCCAACGCTATGGTGCGGTTGTTGGATTTAGTGGCGGACTCATTGGAGACATGATTGACGAGAGTGCTTATGAGGGAGACTTAGACAAAACACCTGTATTCTTGGGGTGCAGCAACAGAGATCCACATATTCCCCAAGAAAGAGTAGAGTGTACTGCTCGTATTTTACAACAGCTAAACGCGGATGTAACAAAGAAGATCTACAAAGGAATGGGCCATACGGTTAATGAGGATGAAATCAGTGAAGTCAACAAAATATTAGAGACTATCTAACGCAGGAAAACATGCAGGCTTTTGTAACGCATACTTCTTTTACAAAGAGTATCGAAAAGTCTAATCCATTGCATCCAGCGCTTTGGCAATCATCTCTGAAAGCACCGTCACATAGCGATCGCCCAATTGCTCACTTCCAAGACTATTGAGCTCTTGCCATTTACTTCTGATCTGCTTGGCAACCCGTGCCCCTTTTGCAGTAGAGACAACGGATGTTGTTCGTCCCTCTGACTCTCGTTCGACAAGTTCACGCCGCTCTAGTTTCTGCACTAATCGTGTAATAGTAGAGGGCTTTAGATAGAGGCGTTCTGCCAACACACTGGGCTGGATACCCGGATCATTTTGAACCAGTAACAAGAGCAGGGCGTGCGATGAGGATAAACCTACCGACGCAAAAACCTCATCAGCCTGCCGAGAGAGTTTTCGGGAAAAAGCTGCTGCTAAGAAAAAAAGATTCCCTTCAAGAACATCATCGTTATTTTCTGCCATAGTATTTATTTTGGCTGTGCATGCAAACCAATATAGTGATCAAAGCGAATTTAAAAAACAAATCTCAATACAAGCAGATTTCTATTAAAAATAATTATATCTCCAAAATTCTCACTGCTATCTGTCGATATCAATATCCCAAATTCGTTCACAATAGTCTCGTATTGAACGATCAGAAGAGAAATGCCCCATATTAGCGACATTGAGAATGGCCTTCCTATTCCAATCAAAGGTATTGCGATAATTCTCTTCGACCTCTTTCTGCTTGTCAATATATCGTCGAAAATCAGCCAGTACCATAAAGTAATCTCCCTGGTTAAGTAAAGCATTAGTAATAGGATGAAAAAGATCCGGGGCATCAGGATTGAAATATCCTGAATGTATCTGGTCTATTACTTTCTTCAGTTCTTTATCATTCTCACAAATCTCTTTCGGATGATAGCCTTTATTCCGTACCTCTTCGATCTCATCTACCGTATGACCAAAAATAAATATATTCTCATCCCCTACCTGCTCCCGAATTTCAATATTAGCCCCGTCCAAGGTTCCTATTGTCAGTGCACCATTTAGTGCAAATTTCATATTACCCGTGCCCGAAGCTTCCATTCCTGCAGTTGAGATCTGCTCAGACAAGTTAGCAGCCGGAATCATCTTTTCGGCCAGCGATACGCTGTAATCCGGAAGAAATAAAACTTTTAGCTTGGGGGCCACCTCCGGATCATTATTAATGACCTCTGCGACACTATTAATCAACTTAATTTGCAATTTTGCCATCGTATACCCCGGAGCTGCCTTACCTGCAAATAGGAGCGTACGAGGTTCTATATCAGCTTTGGGATTTTCTTTCAAACGATTATACAAGGTCATAGCATGCATAATAGCCATTAACTGACGCTTGTACTCATGAATTCTCTTGATTTGAATATCAAATATTGAATGAGGATCTACCTGCACACCCATCGTCTTTTTAATGTATACTGCTAGCTGCTTCTTATTATGAAGCTTAATTTCTTTAAACTGCTCTTGGAAATATTCATCTTTGGCAAACTGCTCAAGCTGCTGCAGCTGCTCTAAATTTGTCACCCAATCACTGCCTATATGATCAGAAATAAGCTCTGACAACGTTCGATTACACTGGCGTAGCCACCGCCGGGGCGTAATACCATTTGTTACGTTGGTAAACTTTTCCGGGAAATGGTCACTAAATTCACTGAATATGGTCTGCTTCATCAGCTTACTGTGTAGCTTCGATACCCCGTTTACCTTTTTGGCTCCAACAATACCCAGGTGCCCCATTCGCACACGTGATTCCATCTCATTACTGATGATACGCATATCATTCTTTTTACTGGTGATATTGCGCTCACCTTTTACCGAAATAGTATTTAAGAAACGGCGATCAATTTCTCGAATAATCTGTGTATGTCGTGGCAATAGATGTGACATCAGCGAAAGCGGCCACTTCTCCAGGGCCTCCGGCATTAAGGTATGATTGGTATAGTTGATTGTCTTAGTTGTTATATCCCAAGCCGGCATCCACTCTAAGCCTTCCTCATCCATCAGCATCCGCATTAACTCCGGAATTGCCAAATTCGGGTGCGTATCGTTACACTGAATCGCCATCTGGTTGGGGATCTTGTTCAAATCATCAAACTGCTTCTTAAAACGATTCATCGCATCCTGTAGCGAGGCTGATACTAAAAAGTATTCCTGCTTCAAACGCAATTCCTGCCCCTTAAACACCTTATCATTCGGATATAACACCCGTGAAATGTTCTCCTCCAGCAGGTTATTCCGTACCGCATCAATATAATCTCCTTGGTTAAAACTTTTTAGATCAAAACCCTCATCAGAAGTTGCTTTCCAAAGGCGAAGGTGATTAACCACATCATTTTCATAACCGGGGATAGGAGTATCATAGGCCAGAGCCGTCACATTGTGTGTATCCACCCAATCAAAGTGCAGGCGCCCGTTCCTATCTTCGTTGACTGTAGTTTTTCCGTAAAAGCGTACTGAATATTTTTTCTTGGGACGTACTACACTCCACGGGTATCCATACTGTAGCCATAAATCAGGTTTCTCAACCTGCCAACCGTCTTCAATATCCTGATCAAAAATCCCATAGTCGTACCGAATACCATATCCTAATGCAGGTACTCCCAGAGTAGCCATTGAATCCAAGAAACAAGCAGCTAATCGGCCAAGACCTCCATTGCCGAGACCCGCATCCGCTTCAGCCTCACGCACCTTATGATAATCAAGGCCAAGCTCTTCAATAGCATCTGCCACCACATCTTGCACTCCCAAATTGATAAGCATATTATCCATTAATCGTCCAATAAGATACTCCATCGATAAGTAGTACACCCGTTTCGACTTTTGAGCATAATAGCTTTGCTGGGTATTGATCCAGCGGTCATGCAGGCGATCCATTACAGCCATTACTACACTCCTGTAATGATCCCACTCTGTGGATGAAAACTTATCTTTTGCCAGTGTATAATGCAGATGCTGATGAATATCTTCGCGAAATGCATCCACATCCATACCCGTGCGGGGATTATGCGAGGTGTCTGAAGGCATTATCTGTAAACCCAATTATTCTTTTGTGTTAATTGGATAATTAAATGCGAAAATAGAAGAATTAAAAACCAAGACCCCATTTTTTTGCTTTCATTCCGTCAAATGATATCTCAAGGTGATTATAACGCATGCCCAACTCCCTTTGATCTTGCATAAGATACAATAAAGAATTCCATCAGGAGACCTGCTTAATACCACAAAATCGTCAACACGTAAAAGTCTCATTAATAGCAATACTGCTACCTCGACCGGCAATTGTAATTGTATAACCATCAGAATCTTGGTCATCGGCGCTGGTTGAAGTTGTTCCTTCTACAGTTCCGATAGATCAATTGCCCCCTCCATTATCGCCATCACCGAAAACATTATCGGGCCCGGTGCTGGAATCGCTACTTGAGTTAAATCCGATAAAAATAGGAGTAATAGTTTTTTATAACACACTATTGATGATATTATTCGAATTCCAACCTAGTATGAAAAGTACACAAATGGTGTATTGCGAAATACTAATCGGTAGGGGAAATATAAAACCGATAATGTGACTAAAAAGGTAGGGTCAAGGAAAAAGTATGATAACTTAAACTCTTTCATCCTTTCAAAAAAGAGTATATAAATTAAAGCTCAAATAAATGCTTTTACCCTTTCCTATAGATCCCATAGTCGGGCTCAAACCCGGGACGAGTAAGACTACTAGGCAGATCAAGTTCCAAGAAACCTTGATAGGCATTGGTTGCAACAAAATCTTGTTCAAAGATCCCATAGACTGCAGAACCACTGCCCGTCATGGAAGCATATAAAGCACCAAACTCATACATTTGGTCCTTGAGGTTTCCAGATACATGGATCCGGGGAAAAACAGCCTGCTCCAAGTCATTAAACAGCGTATACTGCCATTCATCGATGGGTTCTTTGGTAAGCGTCTTTTTTAGGTCAAAATCGGGATCCGGGTTCGGCACGCAATATTTGTAGGCCTCAGCTGTACTGCTCTGTTTATTGGGATAACATGCCACAATCCAGTGATCAGGCTGAATATCCAGTTCTTCAATTTCATGCCCAATACCTTTTCCGATACCTGTCTTACCTTTAATAAAAAAGGGTACATCTGCCCCAATATTTCGGCTTAAGTCAATAAGCTCATCATCGCTGAGCCCCATTTCCTCAATTTTGTTAAGCATCCGCAGAGTTAAAGCAGCATTACTGCTTCCACCACCGAGACCTGCCCCCGTCGGGATACGTTTATCAACCCGGATCAGATAATTATTTTTAAGCCCCACATACCGATCTAATGCTGCTATAGCTTTATTTATAAGATTACTTCCATCGGTTGGTATCTCTTCATCACTGAGCTCCAGCTTCATCTCTCGTGCCTGGCGAACTTCAAAACGATCGCGCCATTCCAAGAAACAGAAACCTGTTTCAATTGCATGATATCCTGTTGGCAAGCGATCCAGCACATGCAGACCCAAATTAATTTTGGCGTATGAATCTGCAATCCAAGTATCGTTGGACATATTGTTAACTCTTTATTCTAAATAATAATTTATCTAATAGTTCTTAGCACCCACAATCAGAAAAGCTATTCATCATTCACAAACTCATCCTTAATCTCTAGCATGAAGTCATAGGCCGCATCATGTTCATTTGGGATCTCCCCGTCTAAAATTGCCTCTTTAATCGCATCTTTAATATCCCCGATAACTGGCCCTGGAGAGATATCCAATGCGTCCATAATTTCATCACCGCTTATAGGGTTGGTCCAGTTACGCATACGATCTTTAGCTTCAACCCGTTTAATTTTTTCTTCAACACGGTCAAAGTTCTGGTTATAGCGTTTTACCTTGTAATCATTTTTACTGGTTATATCTGCACGACAAAGAAGCATTAAATCCTCAATGTCATCCCCGGCCTCATAGATCAGGCGTCGAACGGCACTATCTGTTACTTCATCAGAAACCAACGCTATAGGTCTCAGGTGCAAACGTACTAATTTTCGAACGTAACGCATACGCTCATCCAAAGGCAGCCCCAATCTTCGGAAGATTCCCTTTACCCAATTGGCACCCAACGCATCGTGTCCGTGGAAGGTCCATCCGGTTCCGGGTTCAAACTTTTGAGTAGCCGGCTTAGCAATATCGTGCATTATAGCTGCCCAACGCAACCATAGGTCACCTCCCTTTTTGGCAACATTATCAAGCACTTTAAGAGTGTGCCAGAAATTATCTTTGTGACGCACACCCCGCACCTCTTTTACGCCATGCAGCTTAACCAGCTCAGGGAAAAAATGATGCAACAAGCCTGTCTTAAAAAGATGCGCAAAACCGATAGAAGGTTTGGGAGCCATCACAACCTTGTTGAGCTCTTCAATGATTCGCTCCTTCGAAATAATCTCAATTCGTTCAGCCATCTCTTCGATACCCTCATACGTCTGAGGTTCAATATCGAATTGTAGCTCGGTAGCAAAACGAATCGCCCGCATCATGCGCAACGGATCATCGTCAAACGTTTTGAGTGGATCTACCGGCGTTCGAACAAGCTGCTTTTTTAAATCCTGTATTCCTTCAAAAGGATCAATAAGCTGCCCGTAATTATCTTTGTTGAGCGACCATGACAGAGCATTAATTGTAAAATCGCGACGCAGTTGATCATCTTTTAGCGTGCCATCTTCCACAATTGGTTTTCGGGAGTCGCGGCTATAACTTTCCTTGCGCGCACCAACAAACTCCAGATCCATATTCTCATATTTAATATGCGCCGTCCCGAACTGCTTAAAAACAGAAAGGTTATCAACGCCCAGCTGTTTAGAAATTTCTTTTGCCAGCTTAATACCCGAACCTATCGTCACAAAATCGATATCCTGCTCATCAGCATCTTTGGTTCTGTTCAGATAAAAATCACGCACATAACCACCTACCACATATACATCCTGCCCTACAGCTTCTCCGGCCTCGGATATAACTTCAAATACTTCTTTGTGTTGCTTAGGGATATCTTCCACGTGCCCTTTCTTTGTTCAAAAATTACCAATCTGAAAACGAGCGTAAAAATAAGAACAAAAACGCTTGCTTTCAGGTATTCTTTGCTTAATCTTTTAAGCAACCAATCATCAACATATTATCGTGAAAAGTTCACCGGCCAAAAAAGCATTACTAATTAGTTTAGTGGTATCTGTTGTGTCGCTGGGGTTAAAGATCAGTGGCTTCTGGATCACCGGTTCTACCACTGCCCTTTCTGATGCTGCTGAATCTATCATACATGTTCTTGCCGTCTCTTTCGTCTTTTATGGGCTGCTATTGAGCAATAAGCCAGCCGATGAAAAGCACTTATATGGACACGAACGTGTTGAGTTTCTATCTGTGGGAGTGGAAGGAACAGTCATTACTTTAGCAGGTATCACCATTATCTACCAATCAGTAGAAAATTATCTCCATGGATATGAACTCAAAGAATTAATGAGTGGAATATACCTTATTGGAGGTGCTGGGATTATCAATCTTGTGCTCGGAACCTACTTGGTAAAAGTAGGCCGGCGGGAAGATAATATGATGGTGATCAGTAATGGCAAACATACCCTTACTGATGTTTGGACCAGCGCCGGGGCAGTAGCTACACTTCTCATTATCAAATTCACAAACTTCACTATACTAGATTCGCTGGTAGCTATTCTGTTGGCGCTATACATCATGTATGAGGGCGGGAAATTACTTAAATATTCGATAGACGGCCTGATGGATTCCCGTAATCCTGCTACTGATACTGCTATTAGAAACGAGTTGGCAAATGATCTGCCCGGTTCCATGATTGATGTGCATAACCTGCGACACCGTACTACCGGAAATACCACATGGATTGAGCTTCATGCCATATTCAAGGAAAAAGTGAGCCTTAAACAAGCTCACGATGATGCTACGATACTTGAAAAAAAGCTGATCAATGCCATAAATAGCGATGTGATCGTAACAATACACTTAGAACCGGAAGGACATCATGAAGAGGTGCACGATACGCTACGAGATGCAGATCAACAGCGACCACTCGAAGACTTTATTTAAGAGAGACCTCTAAGAATAGTATTGAGATATGAGTATTCCAATAAAATGCCAGCAAATACTCATATCCCAGATCTTACTACTCAGTAGTTAAACCTCTATTCCAATCTTTGTATGGTCACCCAGATGTACTTCCTGATCCACATCTTTTAACTCAGTATACCGACCTATGGTTGAGTCTTCGATGGTACAATCTTCGAGGGAAGCATGTTCCTGGATAAGACTATTTTTAACAGTACACTTTTTAAGTGTAGATCCTTCAGCAATACTGGCCTTGGGCCCGATGATACAATTATTGAGATCCACATCATCCCCAATATACACCGGAGGAATAATCTTGGTATCAGGGAAACGATCTTCATCGATCTCCTCGTATTCCTTCTCCACGAGAATTCCCGAAGTCTCGCGCCATGCCGGCAAGGTCCCGCAATCTAACCATTGATCGACCGTCGCTTTACGGAAAATTTTATCATCCTTAAGCAGGCGATCCAGTGCATCGGTAAGCTGGAACTCCCCACCATGACCACGCACATCATGTTCAAGCAAGTACTCAATTTCTTTTTTAAGCTGCTTGCCTTCTTTGAAATAATACACCCCAATAATAGCCAAATTAGAAATAGGCTCGTCGGGTTTCTCTACAAAATCAGTAATCTTACCATCTTGTTCTACTGCAACACCAAAACGGGAGGGATCTTCTACCTCTTTAAGCCAAATAACGCTGTCAGCATCCTCAATAGATACAGAACCTTCCATATCGAAAATAGTATCAGCAAAAACGATGATACACTCCCCGCTCAGATCTTCCTCGGCGCAATAGACAGCATGGGCTGTGCCCTGGGCAGTCTCCTGGACACGAAAGGTTGCCTTCGCCCCTTGGCGGTCGCTCATCGCCTTCAATGCATCCTTAATCTCTTGTCCAAAGTCAGGACCCAGAATAAACACAATTTCATTAATATCACGATCTAATGTTCGCGCAAACGTCTCCACAATACGTTCTACAATCATTTTTCCAGCCACAGGTAAGAGTGGTTTTGGAACAGTATGTGAATGGGGCCGGACTCTTGTTCCTCGACCTGCCATTGGGATTATTAATTTCATATATTTCAACGAATTTTAGATGAAAGATTATCTAATTTGTTTAGCGCGTTAATATAACGGAAGTTCCATACTTTAGCGACCGTTCATCACTTATTAATTCTTTAACAAACGGCTTCAATTTGAATTGGTATTTACATTTTCTTGATCTCCTTATATTGGCCTTCGTTATTGTATTAACCCGGCATACCTTTCTAAGGGGACGCTATTTCTTACATATCTTTCAACAGCACGGCTATAAATTTAATGAGTATTGGCACTGGCTTTTTGAAAACTGGAATAGGCGTGTAGTAACACCGGAACATATACTGTACAACATTGTTATCGTTGTTTTGCTGTTTTTTATGTCGAACACGGTAACAGGAAGTACGGCAATTGTTATATTAAGTTTGTTTGGCATTTTCTGGTTTACCCCCTTCAAATACTATGGAAATAAAGAACCCAAGAAACCGCTTGTTTTTACCGCACGGATGGTTCGCTTAACCATCCCTTTTGTACTTCTTTCATCACTGCTGCCAATAGCAGTCACCTATATTTCATATAGTGGTTTTATCCCCTTTACCGGATATGGACTCAAAAACCAAGGGCTTTATGCTGCCGACATGTATCTTTTGGGATTTGGTTGGATCTTGGCCAACGCATTAATTCCCTTTTTTATTTTTATTGCCGGCACATTAACAAAACCAATAGAAGCATATATACACCGGCATTTTATAAAGCTGGCCCGTAAAAAGCTTAAGCAGATGCCCGACCTTACCGTTATTGCCATTACAGGCAGCTATGGCAAAACGAGTACTAAGTTTATGATTCGTGACCTGCTAAGCGAACGCTTTGCTGTCTGCTCTACCCCGGGCAGCTATAATACCCCCATGGGCATATGCAAGGTTATCAATAATGATTTAGAAGCCCATCACCAAGTATTGATACTTGAAATGGGAGCACGCTATGAAGGTAATATCGATGAACTCTGCGATATCGCCGAACCGGATATTTCGGTTGTTACGAATGTAGGGGTCGCACACCTAGAAACGTTTGGGTCTCAAGATGCTATTGCGCGCACGAAATCTACTATAGTAAGCAGAACCAAACCCAACGGAAAGACCGTACTTAACGCAGATGATAAACGCGTGAGTGTTATGGCTGAGCTCCGAGATGATTTAAAAGTCATCAAAGCTGGATTAACACAAGGAGATGTTCGAGGCGACAATATTCAATACGGTTCGGATGGAATGCAGTTTACTGTCACTGTTGATGAAGATAGCGAAACTTTCAAAATGAAATTACTGGGGGCACACAATGTCCAAAATATGCTGCTGGCTGTTGGGGTATCTCACCTTTTGGGCCTTCGCCTAACAACCATGGCAATCGCAGCAACCAGGATGGAGCCGGTTGAGCATCGTTTGGAACTCAAAAAACAGGCAGATCTTACTATCATTGATGACGCTTTCAATTCCAATCCCGTAGGAGCTCGCAACGCTGTTGAAACCCTCTCTGAATTTAACACCGGCAGACGTATTATTATCACACCGGGCATGATAGAACTGGGTGATCTTCAAGATGAAAAAAACTATCAATTCGGAATCCAAATTGGTAAAGCAGATTTAGATCTGGTCATCCTTGTGGGAGCGCAACAAACTCAGCCAATTAAAAAGGGCATTGCAAGCACTGACTTCGATATGCAAAAGGTAGTAACTGTAGGCAGCCTATACGAAGCAAACAATAAAATGCAACGTTTTGCCCAAAATGGAGATGTCGTGCTTTATGAAAACGACCTTCCAGATAGTTTTAATGAATAGGTTGGTTTAGCAAAAGTAAAATAGAAAAGGGTTCCTTTGCTCGAAGCAATGGAACCCATATTATTTGCAAATAATAATATTACCAACTCACTTCTATTCCCAACCCTGAGTTAATCATCCCAAAACTTCTAAAGCTACTGTCATCAACAATAAAAACATTCAGCCCTGCTTCACCAAAAATAGCGAAATGCTTGCTCATGCTGTACGATGTCCCAAAAAGTGCCCCGGGACCAATAACCGTATCATCAAATTGGAGATGCAGATTTATGCCCCAATAGGTGTCTAAACTTTCTACATCCGACAAGTTAAAATTTCTGAGATAACTTAAATCCAACACAAAGCTATCGTTTATTCCGGAAGAGTTAGCCGAGAAGAAACCAAGTGTTCGGATGGTATTACCACCTCCAAAATTGAAGTTGGTCCCAACCATAGGAGAGACTCCGCTTACCTTCATAACACCAGAAATATCTATATCATCGGTTTGCTGAGCATATGCTGTTGGAGCTATCATTAATACACAAATAAGAAAAGCAGAATGTATTAATAGTTTACTTATAGATATGTTTTTATCTTTATTCATCATGAAATATAGTTATTGAATAATGGTTTAGATGGAAAAACCAAGCTGATCTCTCCATTCGATATAAACTAGACGGATAAAACGAGGTAAATGTTTTACCGAATACTACTCTAATAATAATTTAATTTTTTAAGTTGCAGCCCCATTTACTGAAGACTGCAAGTCTTAAAAAAAGAACCATTACTCAGCCATTATTTTTTCAATTTCATCTCGCTCTTTGGGTACATCAGTCATATTTTCAAAGCCATCCTCAGTAATAATAAGATTATCTTCAATGCGCACACCACCAAAGTCCATCATATCATTAAGCTTAGATGCATTCAGAAATTTAGATGCCTTATCATCTTCCAGGGCAGGCTTAAGCAGAGCCGGCACAAAGTAGAGACCGGGCTCAATAGTCAACACCATGCCAGACTGCAATGTTCGGCGCATCCGAAGGTATTTAATACCCGGCCGCTCAATACGATCAACTCCTTTCGGATACCCTCCCACGTCATGTGTATCTAGGCCCAGAAAATGTCCCAGTCCGTGGGGAAAGAAAAGAGCAAAAATATCCTCTTCCATCAGGTCATCAATAGAACCACTAACAATATCCGCATCCTTCAGTCCCTGCATCATTACTCGTGCTGCTAAAATATGCAGGTCTTCCATCTTCACATCCGGTTTTGAAGCTTCAATAACCTGCTTCTGGGCTTCCAGTACCGCTTCATAAATTTCTGCCTGCGTGCTGCTAAATTTGCCGTTGGCCGGATAAGTTCGCGTATAGTCCGATGCATAGCCATTACACTCGTAACCAGCATCTATCAAGAAAAGATCTCCATCTTTTACTTCCCGGTCATTCTCCACATAATGCAAAATAGCGCTGTTTTCTCCCGCAGCAAAAATACCGTTGTAAGCATCCTGCATCAACCCATTCTTAATCTGATGGTAGTCAAAAACAGCTTTGAGCTCGTGCTCATATTTACCGGGCTCCAGGGCGTCAAGTACTGCCCGGTGTGAAATATTATTTACGCGTGCTGCCTCTCGCATCTGGTCGAGTTCCCAATCAGTTTTAAATACCCTGCAGTGGGTTATGGCATCATCCAAAGCATCCAGATCGATAGGTAATTCACGCTCAAACTCCTCAATAAACTCTGCCTGTTCTTCGTCGACGCAGTATATCTTATCGGGATTAATTTCTTTAAGCACCTGTGGCAACTTATTCTCAAAATGCAAGTAATCAGGCTGATACTCCTCTTGCAGCTGCTCTTTGGATTTTACACGCCCATGCCAAACCGCATATTGCGCATCTCGCTTTGGAGCAAAAAGGTGATATTCCTGCTTTTGAAGATCCAAGACAAGGTGAAAGTCAGGCTCATTTACTCCCGTCAGATACCAAAAATTGGATTCTTGACGAAAAGGGAACTCGTAATCGGTATCATACCGGTACATAAGATCAGCCCCCTTCATATAAACAATAGAAGATTCTTCATCGTCGAGTAGAGAAAATAGTTTTTCGCGGTGTAAATGATGCATAAGAAATTGTTTAATGAAAATGGAATCTGGAACTTACGAGAAAAATAGTATCTAAGAAACTACAACAGCTTATATTTAGGGTAGGTGTTCAGCAAAAATATGGTCTGCTTGTGCAACAATTTCTGCCAACTCATCTTGCTGCCAAAGATTCCAGTAATCACCAATATTAAAGGTGCTAATACCGGCTTTCGAATATAATGCACTGTTTCCTTCTCGCTCTTCATTCAGAAGATCAATATTAATCTCCAGGACCGCCTTATTATCATCTTCTACATTTAGAATAATGATCATCCTATTGCCTCCATATGCCGTATTAAGAGTTGTGAAAGCTATACGTCGCTCTTCAGTAATCGCGTGAATTTGATAATAATGACTTAAATCTATATCTGAAGGCCCTTCTCCAAAACTCAAATATTGAATGTTCTGATCTCCCGAAAGCCAAAATCCTGGATACCTCGTTGTT
This sequence comes from Fodinibius saliphilus, assembly GCF_005869845.1. Classification (NCBI taxonomy): domain Bacteria; kingdom Pseudomonadati; phylum Balneolota; class Balneolia; order Balneolales; family Balneolaceae; genus Fodinibius; species Fodinibius saliphilus. Next base: position 114,879 of record NZ_VAWF01000002.1, read on the forward strand.
ATCCACTCTTTGAGTTTCGGCGAGGTATTACTCCCTGCAAACCCACGACTTTTCCAGTGATCAAAATTGACTGCCCACTCTTTTTCTTTATCCGTTATAAATGGCGGTGTCTGAGTAAGAGACTCAACATTTTCCGATTTCCTATCAATAGCATACCAGAAGTCATTCACCCCATTTGTAAGTAGCAAATACGGAGCCTTCACCTTCCGGTTATAGCGGCCCACTTGCGCTGCTGTTTTTTCAGAAATCGGGATATACTCAGCTTTACATTCTACCAATAACTTTGGTTCAAATTGCTGATCATAACATATAATATCAGTTCGCATTGCTTTATCACCGATTTTTCCAATAGCTTCTTCTGTAGAGATGCGATTTTTTGACCAACCAAACTTCATAAGAGCCTCAATTACACGCAGGCGTACTCGTTCTTCAGGCAGGTTTTTCAATACTTTTTTATGGATAGGATTCCATAACTTCTTTTCACGATTCCGCCACACAACCCGAGGATAAACATGTTCAACTATACTAGGCATAGCTACAAATATATAATTTTTCGAAAATAACTTATGCGTCCTATAATAATATTCTTAACAGTTGTCGTATTTGTATTGCTAAGATACCTTGCAAATCCTTAAACCTTGTTAAGGGATCTGGTTCTACCGTCACTGCTTTTTTTAAAGGGAGCCCCCCTTCGGGCTTATGGTTTGCAATAACCTCCACCAAACAAAAAAAGGCCCCGAACTTCGGAGCCTTTTTGCTTTATAAATTTCTGCCTATCTATGCGTTTGCCATCTCCTTCTCTTTGTCCATCTGTCTGTAGATAATTAACTGCTGCCCGATAGATACTACATTATAAATGAGATAGTAGAGACTTAATCCCGCAGCAAAGTTATTAAAGATAAACAGTAGCATGAAGGGGAATATATATTGCAGAGCCTTCATATTTGGTCCGCCGGCAGCACCTCCACCGCCGCCACCGGGTCCCATACCACCGGTTAGTTTGCTTTGCGCCATCATAGCGGCAGTCATGAGCAATACAAAACCAGCCAGCTGGTCACCCAGGAAGGGCACTTCAAAAGGCAGACTTAATATATAATCAGGAGCTGAAAGGTCTCCGGCCCACATGAATTCCTGCTGTCGAATTAAGATCGAGTTCTGGAAGAAGCGCCAAAGTGTAATTAAAATAGGTAACTGTAAAAGATTCGGCAGACATCCGCCCAGCGGATTAACCCCCTCATCTTTATACAACTTCATTGTTTCTTTCTGCTGCTTCTCAGGATCATCCTCATACTTTTCCTTAATCTCCTGCATCTTAGGCTGTAACTCCTTCATTGCCGCCATGCTTCGGTAACTCTTCTTTGTAAGCGGGTACAGGACCATCTTAATCAGTATAGCAAAGAGGATAATCGCGAATCCGATACTCATGTAATTTTCGGCAGCATCGAAATATGGGATAATAATGTACTCTACAAGAGGATCAGACATCCAGCTCAACCAAGAATAACCAGTATCAACCATACCATATGCCTGTGCATCATATGAAGCCAGAGCATGGTAGGCCATAGGACCTACAAAAAGATTGAACGAGGTGTTTCCTTGTTGAGAGATATTTGTAGTGACGTACGACTTATAATTATGTTCGGTATTCAGCTTTCCTGTTTCACCTGTCTGTTCACCTATAAGGTGGGCACCCTGTGTGGTGTTTGGAGTTTTAATAATCTGGGTAAAGAACTTTGTTCGTGTTGCCACCCAATCAATAGCCCCATTATAGTCTTGGGTATTTCGTCCTGCCTCATCCAGTTTCAGCCGTTCCATCTCTCCGCCGGTATAGACATAAGCAGATGAATACGTTGCCTCCAGCGTGGGATCTTTCTCTGTAAATTTTAGCGGCGACGTCCATCCGAAGTCTACGGTCCCGCCAATAATATCTCGTTCTAACCCTTCAAATGAGACATCAAGCCCAAATTGATGAGAATTTCCTCTCAGTGTATAGGTATAAACAATACGTTTATTTTCACTGATATTTAATGCATACCGAAGCTGTACCGAATCGCCCTCTGCTACGGTAAGTGAATCGGCATTGGTAAGAGATTCAAAAACCAGCTCATCAGTTTCCACATTATAATTTTCACTGGTTAGGAAACCCATCGCATACGCCGAATGCGTAGTATCTTTAATCATGTCCACGGGCTTATGGTCCCATGTCTCATAATCTTTGAGTGTTATTTGTGAAGGACCTGCACCAACATTCGTAAAAGTGGCACGATAAAGTGGAGTTTTTACAACTGTTTCAGAAGTGTCAGAGATACTGGCAGCCGAAAACATCCCCATATCTTGGGGAGCTTCCTGTTCAGAACGCAATGATTGAGGTTGTGTTTCTGAGGGGGATTGTACCTCTTCTTCGTTCTGTTGGTTTTGGGTATCCTTATTTTGTGCCATTGCCCTAGCACGCTGGCTATCAGCTTGGGCAGCAGCGATACTGTCTTGCCGCGCCTGGGCCTTACGTTCGCGAAGTTCCTGTTCTGATGGCATGCTAAAATAGGCCCATGCAACCATCACAATGAATATTAAGATTAAGCCGGTTACGGTATTACGATCCAAGAGAAATCCTCAGTTAAATTAAGTTTTTGAATTCGTTTTGTGCTCGGGTACGGGATCATGCCCCCCTTCACTCCAGGGATGACAGCGAGCGATACGCTTCACTGTAAGCCAAAACCCTTTAATAGCCCCATGTCTTCGAAAAGCTTCTAAACTATATTGGCTACATGTGGGATGATACCTGCAACTGCTTGGTATCCACGGAGAAATAACAAGCTGATAAAAACGGACAAGTCCAATAAACAGGTATTTCATGGATTGGCAGACGAAATGGCAGGGAGTTGATCGCGCACTTGTTCGAGCAATGCTACTACATCGTGCTCAACATCTTTAAAAGGCACATCAACAGCATTGGCCATAAGCGCTCCATGAAAAGCAAGTTCCTTTTCTCGAAGGAAGGCCGACAATGTATGTTGATGAAGCCGATAAGCTTCTTTGAGAAGCCGTTTCATTCTATTTCGTTTATTTGCTTTACCCAAATTTTTCCTTACAATAAATCCCATAAGGCAGCCGAAAGATGTATTGTCAACAATTTGAAACCGTATATTTACATACTTCTTACGGTAAATATAAGCATCCTGTTCAAAAAGACGCTTAAAATTCTTTCGGCCCCTCAGGATCTTAGCTTTGGATAAGCTTAAATCTTTATCAGAGCTCGAAGAGTGGTTACTTCGGCCCTTGCTCATCACTAATAGTGATACTGTGGCGTCCTTTTTGACGACGCTTCTTCAGCACTTTTTTTCCGTTTTTGCTACTGTTACGCTTACGGAAACCATGCTTATTTTTTCGTTTACGACTGCTTGGTTGATACGTACGTTTCATGACTATAAATCGATTTATGAAAATTCGCTTCTAAGAGAGACCCCTAAAATAAAAATAAATTTAGACAATAAGAACCATAATTTATCGGTTACATTTAATGCATACACAGAGGCACCCTAATAAAAATGCGAAATTATACTGTTAAATAATTTGAACAGGCTCTGTGTAAACTGTAACTTTCACAAATCATATTAATTGCACGAGACAAAACTTTTCTATGTTCGACACATTAGGTGATAAAGTTGGTGATCTTTTAACGAGTATTTTTGGATCTAAGAGCGAGCGCGACCTCAAAAAGATCTGGCCCATAGTGGAAGAAATCAATGAACACTATGAGGAGATGGAAGACCTTACGGATGAGGAGCTCAAACAAAAGACCGAATCCTTTAGGCAAAAAATTAGTAATGCTACGGCGGAAGTAGAGGAAGAGATTACTGCTATTAAGGATACCCTAAATAGCAGTGATGAACTTTCGGTATACCGTCGTCGCGAACTAGCCGAAGAACTTGAAGAGCTTGAACAGGAACAGACAGATATCATTGAAGATGTACTGGATGAATTACTTCCAGAAGCCTTTGCCGTAATGAAGGACACTTGTCGGCGCTTCCTAGGCGAGAAGTGGATGGTTGGCGGCAGCATGAACGAATGGGGTATGGTACCCTATGACGTACAGCTGGCCGGGGCTGTTGCTATGCACCAAGGGAAAATTGCTGAAATGAAAACGGGTGAAGGTAAAACACTGGCAGCTATTATGCCGGCCTACCTAAATGCGTTAAGTGGGCGAGGTGTTCATGTAGTAACCGTTAATAATTACTTAGCGAAACGTGATGCCGAGTGGAATGAACCGTTGTTTAACTTCCACGGACTCGAAGTTGATTGTGTTGATCTCTATGATCCCAACTCTGAACCCCGAAAACAGGCCTATCAAGCTGATATCACCTACGGAACAAATAATGAATTCGGCTTTGATTACCTACGCGATAATATGGTCATCAACTCCGACCAACTTGTACAACGTGATCACAACTTTGCCATCATTGATGAGATTGACTCTATTCTTATTGATGAGGCCCGAACACCACTTATTATTTCTGGTCCGGTACCCGAAGATACCCGTTCCGAAAAGTATGAAGAACTTAAACCCCGGGTAGAGTCACTGGTAAAAGCCCAGAAAAAGCTTGTTGCCTCTCTTGTTAAAGAAGCTCAACAAGAATTGGAAAAAGGCAATAGAGAGAGCGCGGGGCTGGCCCTGTATCGTGCACAACGCGGATTCCCTAAGAACAAGAAGTTCCGGAAAATGATGCAGATTCCGGAAAACCAAAAGCTCGTCCAAGAGACCGAAGCTTTTTACCTACAGGATAATGCCAGCCGACTTCCCGAAGTTGATGAAGAGCTCTACTACTCAGTAGATATGAAGATGAATAATCTTGAGATGACCGAAAAAGGGCGACAGTTTATTCTGAAAGATGATGAAGATGAGGAGTTTTTCGTTATCCCTGATCTGGGTACCGAAACTACTATTATAGATGAAGAAATTGATGAGCTTCGCGAAGAAAAGATCGAAGAGATCAAACAAAACGATGACTTTAGCGAAGAGTATAAAGAGGAAAAGATTGAAGAAGCCAAAAAGGAAGTAGCACAGGAACGCGAACGACGTTTCAACGAGCTACATCGCCTGTTTGCTGAACGTAGCGACCGTATCCACACTATTAACCAGCTGCTTAAAGCCTATACTCTTTTTGAACGAGAAGAAGAATACATTGTTCAAGAAGGCAAAGTCCAAATTGTAGACGAACATACGGGCCGTGTACTATCAGGACGACGATATTCTGACGGTCTCCACCAGGCTATTGAAGCTAAAGAAAATGTGAGTGTTGAAGCTTCTACCCAGACTTATGCTACTATTACGCTGCAGAACTACTTCCGGATGTACAATAAACTATCCGGAATGACCGGTACTGCTGCAACGGAGGAGGGAGAATTCAATGAAATATATGACCTTGATGTCGTAATTATCCCCACCAATGAACCGGTTATCCGGGATGATAAAGAGGATCTCGTATTCCGTACGAAGCGTGAAAAATATAATGCGGCAATTGAAAGAATCCGGGAGTACCATGAAAAAGGGCAACCCGTACTCGTAGGTACTACCAGCGTTGATGTGTCTGAAACCATCAGCCGAATGCTCAAACGAGCCAGCATACCTCATAACGTATTGAACGCCAAACACCACGCACGTGAAAGTGAGATTGTAGAAAATGCCGGTCAGCCCGGAGCCGTTACCGTGGCTACCAACATGGCAGGACGTGGTACCGATATTAAATTAGCCCCTGGCGTAAAAGAAAAAGGCGGACTTGCCATCCTTGGTACCGCCCGCCATGAATCACGACGTATTGACCTACAGCTTCGTGGGCGTGCCGGTCGTCAGGGAGATCCCGGCGAATCTCAATTTTTTGTATCCCTGGAAGATGATCTGATGCAGCTATTTGGCTCTGATCGTGTTGCCAGCGTTATGGACCGCCTCAACTTTGAAGAAGGCGAAGTCATTACCCATTCCTGGATTACCAAATCGCTGGCCCGTGCCCAATCAAAGGTTGAGCAAAACAACTTCAGCATACGTAAGAAACAGCTGGAATATGATGATGTACTCAACAACCAGCGTGAAGTTATTTACAAACGCCGTAAGCACGCACTTGAAGGCGATGAGCTTCGCAGCGATCTCTATGACATGCTTGAGGAGCTTGTCGAAAATGTAGTTGAAGAACATTACCCCGAAGGGGAGCTCGACGAAATTCAGGATACTATCCTGCGGTTCTTAGCTGTAGATATCGATCTTGACCGTGAAGAGATGGGACAAATGGGACCTGATGTACTCATTGATCATATCATTGAACGTGCCTATGAGGTTTACGACCAAAAGGAACAGATGATCTCTGAACCAATCTATGAAGTAATCAAAAATATTGAAGCCTCTGATGCAGAAGAAAAGCCCAGCAAAGTGCAGGTTATCTTTACTGATGGAATTCGGCGCATGAGAGTGGTAGTTGATGTAGAGCAAGCTCTTGAAAACGAGGGACATGAAATTGCCCGTGCTCTTGAGCGTACTGCAGTTCTATCAACCATTGATAATAAATGGATGGATCACCTTCGCGAACTTGATGCTGTAAAAGAGGGTATTGGGCTTCGAGCCTATGGTAAAAAAGATCCTCTCTTGGAATACAAACGCGAAGCATTTGAAATGTTTAAGCAACTTCTTGATGAAATAAACCAAGAGGCTATTTCACTAATTTGGAAAGCTATTCCCGAAATGCAGGCCGACCAACAAAAATTACAGCAGGCCCCAAAAGAGCGTGCTAAAGTGGATATGAACCGAGCCAAAACCAAGCACTCAGATGCTACAAACATGGGCTTTAAGTCCGGCCAAGCACAGCAGGATGGTGGACAACAACAGCGTAGTGATCAAAAGCCAGAACCGGTGACCGTTGAAGAAGAGCCCGGGCGTAATGACTATGTCAAAATCCAAAATATGAGCAGTGGCGAGGTTATTGACATTAAATGGAAAAAAGCCAAGCGAATGGTTGAACAAGACGGCTGGGTTCTTATTGAAAAATAGCTTATCGTTATTGGTTAATGGATACCATACAACCAATAACTTTAACCATTAACCTGTAACAGTATGGAAGTATTAGGACTTGATATCGGAAGCTATGGTATCAAAGGCTGTATTGTTGATACTGAAAAAGGCGAAATAATTTCGGAGTACAAAAGTACTCCCCCGCTCGAGGATAGTACACCACACAAAGTATTAGCAAAGGTGTACCATTTGGTACACAAAGAATTCGAGTGGGATGGCCCCGTAGGATGTGCCTTTCCTGCCCCCGTTAATAACGGCATTGTTTTATCTGCCAAACGTATCGACGATTCTTGGGTAGATGCTAATGCCGAACAACTTCTCTCTGATATTACTGATAATATCGTCACTGTTATCAACGATACCGACGCCACCGGACTGGCCGAAATGCGTTTCGGAGCAGGAATTAACCAAAACGGGCTTACAATAGTACTAACTGTAGGCACCGGTATCGGCTCATCCCTTTTTATGGATGGCAACCTAATACCCAATACTGAACTCGGGCTACTCGAAATTGACGGTACTATTGTTGAGAATCATGCCTCCAATAAAATCAGGAAAGAGGAAAATCTTCGAAAAAAAATCTGGGCTAAACGATTGGAATTGGTACTTGAGCATTTTGAAAAGGTGTTCCATCCCGACTTGTTTATCCTCGGTGGACAACTAAGTAAAAAGACCCAAAAGACCTTTCCATATATCAAAATAAACACAACCTTTAAACCAGCCGAATACCAAAATGAGGCAAGCATTATTGGCGCGGCGATGGTTGCCAGTAATAAAGGAAACGAAGTATTTTATCGCTAGGTTATTATATTGGTATAATAAAACTGCCATGCCGCAAGTAGCCGTCGTCTTCAAATTTCCCTATGGTGGACTATTATAATTTTCGGCAGCTTCCAAACCAGATTGAAGAAAAAAAGCTGTTCAAATACCGATCTTATGCTGCACAATCGGCTCACTATCTGCTTCGAACAGTTATAACTATATTCTTCTTATCCATATTTATCGTCCTGCTTCTTCGCTGGATTACCCCGCCTTCAACATCCTTTATAGTACAACGACAGTATAAAGCCTGGCAAAACGGTCACCCCCTGGAACTACAACATCAATGGGTTTCAATGGAAAACATCTCTCCTCATCTTAAGATGGCCGCCATCTCATCAGAAGACCAACGTTTTTCTGACCATTGGGGTCTTGATATCAACTCTATTCAAAAAGCGATAAAAGAACAAAAAAATGGAGAAGATCTTCGGGGAGCCAGCACTATCACACAACAAGTTGCCAAAAACCTTTTTCTATGGTCAGATCGATCATACCTGAGAAAAAGTATTGAAGCCTATCTGGCCATTGTTATTGAATTGCTTTGGCCCAAAAAACGGATTCTCGAAGTCTATTTAAACATTGTAGAGTTTGGAGATGGTATATACGGAGCCGAAGCTGCTGCCAAACGCTATTTTAATAAACCTGCAGCACAACTTTCTAAATGGGAAAGTGCTTATATGGTAACAGCCCTGCCCGCCCCCAAACGCTACAACTTGGATTATCCCTCAGACTATATGCTTTCTCGCAGCGCTTGGGTAATGCGGTATATGGACTTCCTAGGCAATGCTTCTTACTTAGAAAAGATAGATTCTTGATGACCACCAAAGACGTAAAAAGATGTACTGCTCTTGCCCCTCTCAGGAATCCTTCATTTATTGCCATCAGAAAATAAAAACGTATTTAGCTATAATGAAACAACTACTTACCCTTTTCAGCTTACTACTCTTGCTGCCCGGATTTGCACAGGCCCAGACGTCTCTGGATACACTCAGTCTTAAATCTATCTTTTATGAACCGCTGTTGGCCGGTAATCGCCCTGACTTTAACACCTTTTCTCCCGATGGAGAATATATCTACTATCAGGCTAACGACTCGGCCATGGCTAAAGAAGAGCTATTCCAAGTAGACCTCAATGGTACAAAGCGAAAACCTGCACCTAAAAATATCCAAAGACGATTTACTGTTTCGCCCAGCGGCAAAAAGCTTTTATATAATAAAAAGGGAGATCTGTGGATCGCCAACATTGATTTCGAAAACAAAAAACAACTTACTGATTCTGAGATCCCTGAATACAGCCCCAGTTGGTCTCCTAATGGTAACCGTATCGCTTTTGTGATGGAAGGGGATGTGTGGATTCTGGATATTAATAGCAGTCAACTAAAACAGGTGACGAATACCTCAAAAGAAGAGCTAAGATATAATATTACTAGCTGGGCCGGTGAGGATAAACTTATCTTATCGCAATACGATACCTCTGATTATGAAGAATACTATTTCCCCGACTACGTAGGTCACTATGTTGAAACCGGTGCTACTCGAAGAGGCATTGCTAAAAGAACCTATTCCGTAGCTTATCTTGACTCCAGCAAAATTGATCTTCTCTTTGAACAGAAGGGCTATGTAAGTTCCAGTGTTAGCTCTGGTGGTCAATATCTTGCTCTTGATATCATGGATGCTGCTATGAAAAATCGCAAAATAAAAGTATACGACCTTACTGAAGCATCTTCGGAAACTGTTTTTGAAGATTCTACGAAAGGATGGTTATACGGTACCGATATGGAGTTTTCCCCAGAAGGGAAAAAACTAATGTTCCAGTCAGAGCAAGATGGATGGAATCATATCTACACGGTAAACCCTGATGGAAGTAACCTGAACCAACATACCACGGGTACTTTTGAAATCCCTTGGGCAGAATGGACCGGTAAAGAAACAATAGTTTTCACCTCAACCAAAGTAGACCCCGGTGAACGACATATTTATACCCTCGATATCACCAGTAACAAAACCAAAAAGCTTACAAATAAAAGAGGGTACCGTAAAAACTTTCGACTAAGCCCTAACAAACAACAGCTGGTATATAGTTACAGTTACTTCAATCAGCCATTTGAGCTTTACAGTCTCAACCTGGAAAATCCCCAAAAAGAAGTTCAATTAACTGAAACCGTTCCAAATCGTTTCCATAAAATTGATTGGCAAAAAGAAGATTATATACGTTTTACTGGGCGTGATGGAGAAACGAACCTCTCGATGTCAGTACTTGAACCACTCAACAAGCAAACTAAAAAGAAACATCCCGTGGTAGTCTTTGTTCATGGAGCCGGTTCACTACAAAATGTTTACAAAGGATGGTCATCCAGTTACTATCGAGAATATATGTTCCACCAGTACCTAACGACCCAGGGATATTATGTGATTGAGGTAGACTATCGGCATAGCACAGGATATGGACGTGAATTCCGTGAAGATGTAACAAACTGGATGGGTAAATACGAAACTCAAGATATCATAGACGGTATTAATTACCTGGCAGAAAACTATGCTCAAGCTGACACCAGCAACGTAGGCATCTATGGTGGTAGCTACGGTGGTTTTATGGCCCTGTATGCTACCAGTGTAGCTCCTGATTATTTTGATGCGGCAGCAGCTTTGCGAGCCGTTACAAACTGGGATAATTATTATCACACGAACCCCTGGTACACCCTGCCACGACTCGGCAAACCCAAAGCCGACTCTGCCAACTATGCCCGAAGTTCTCCCATTACCTATGTTGATGAGCTAGAACAACCTGTACTTATCCTGCACGGTCTCATAGACAATAATGTGGGGTTCCAGGATGCTGCCCAATATATCGAAGAGCTGGTTCAGGCAGGGGACAAAGAGTTTGATATGATGATGTATCCCTCGGAGCGGCATAGCTTTAAAGACCCTGATGCCTGGTACGATGAATACAGTCGAATCTACGATTTTTTCGAAGAAGAACTAGATGAATAGAAAACTAAACCACTAAACTCTTGAATAATACCTATTGAAGATTTATCGGGTGTTATTCCAAGAAGTGAATTTTTATTCTATAAAAAATCACAACAGTTGGTTTATATACCTGAAAAAGATTAAGTCAGTAATATTTATCGAAATATTCTTTTTTTTCTTAGGTTCTTATCTTTTTGAGAAAAGACTCCAATAATCATAATTCGTGACATTTTATGGCTTGGATTGTTGTTGCCATAACCACATTAATAGTTGCCCTTTTTGTAGTAGAGCTACAGATTGCCGCACCTCCATACATGGAAGAAACATCCAACCACTTTGATGGTAAAAAGTTCGTAAATCCCAATGACGGAGATACACACCACTACTGGGAAGTACTTAAATGGTGGCTTAGTGGATACGACAGGGGGGAATGGTATCAACTGAATGAAGAGGATCTAACGCAACATCCCCTGCCCCCATCCAAAGTATCTACTGGCAACTTTAAGGCTACATTTGTGAACCATGCAACCTATCTACTACAGGTGGATGATCTCAACATCCTGACTGACCCGGTGTGGAGCTTTCGTGCCAGCCCCTACCAATGGATCGGTCCCAAGCGCATGCGCCCCCCCGGTATTGCATTCGAAGACCTGCCTGATATTGATGTCGTACTGCTTACCCATAATCACTATGACCATCTGGATTTATCAACGGTTAAGAAGTTACAAAAAAGATATAAGCCAAAGTTCATAGTACCACTTGGGGTTGAAAAACTTTTACACGATCACGGCATTATTAATACCTCTCATCTTGACTGGTGGGACCACCACCCCATTTCGAACTCACTTTCTTTAACAGCGGTACCTGCCCAACACTTTTCCGGACGGGGCCTTTTCGACCGGAACAAAACACTGTGGTGCGGCTATGTGTTACATGCATCGATAGGAAACATCTATTTTGCTGGCGATACGGGTTATGGTGATTTTATTAGAGCAATAGGTAATAAGTTTGGTCCTATACATACCTCCTTTCTCCCAATCGGTGCCTATAAACCACGCTGGTTTATGCAAAAAATTCATATGTCACCGCGAGAAGCCGTTAAAGCACACAAATACATTCAGTCTCAACAGAGCTTTGCCATGCACTTTGGTACTTTTCCCATGGCCGATGACGGGATGTATGAACCCATTGAAGAACTGAAGCATGCCTTAGAGGAGTTCCAAATCAACAAACAACAATTTAGGGTTCTTAATGAGGGAGAATCTGAATTCTTAACCCCTATTGATTCTGCTAATGTGGCTTAGGGTTCTTCAATCTTACGGTCAATTCTTCCATATTATTTTCTAGACACCAGCCATAAACTAAAAACTGGCTACCACATTATTTATTAAGGAGAGAGGACAAATTTAGCACGAAATTGGCCTTCATTTTTTGTAGATTTATCCGTTGTTTATATCAATAACTTCCAGCTCAACCAGAGCCTTCGATGTCTGACAATTATCGCGCATTAACCCGTACTTACCGACCAACGTCGTTTGACGATATTGTATCCCAGAAGCACGTAAGCAGTACGCTTAAAAATGCCATCAAAAAGAACAGACTTGCCCACGCCTATATGTTTTGTGGTCCGCGCGGTGTGGGAAAGACCACCATGGCACGGGTATTAGCCCGTACCGTGAATGAGATTGATCAACAGGTTGATGGGGAGTCACTCAATCAGACATTGAATGTTGTCGAGATTGATGCAGCATCAAACAATAGTGTAGATGATATCCGAGACCTGCGGGAACGTGTTCGAATCCCCCCTCAAAATGGTCGGTATAAGATTTACATTATTGACGAGGTTCATATGCTTAGTAAGTCGGCGTTCAATGCGCTGCTGAAAACACTGGAAGAACCACCGGATCATGTCATATTTATTTTTGCTACCACAGAACCACACAAAGTACTACCCACCATATTATCACGGGTTCAGCGCTTTGACTTTAAGCGTATCAGTGTTGACCAAATAGTAGAACGCCTTGCCAATGTCGCAGCTGACCAAAACATCAACATTGATGAAGAATCGCTCCACGTAATTGCCAAGAAAGCAGACGGTGCACTACGCGACGCGCTGGGTCTTATGGACCAAGCCATTGCGTTCTGTGGAAATAATATTCAACATGAAGAACTGCTTCGGGCACTCAATGTGGTAAGTACCGAACGCATGTTTGACTTCATGAATGCCGTAGCGTCTAAAAATGCCAGCCAAGGCTTGGAGCTTATTAACGATCTTTTGCAAGAGGGCTACGACATTCAGGAATACCTAGTAGGCCTTACCGAACATCTACGCAATCTTTACGTCGCTAAAAGCTCAGCAAAAATGCACTTGGTTGAAGCTTCCCCGGATACAAAGAAGCGCTATCAAAAAGCTTCAAAAACTTTTTCTGAAGATGATTTAATGCGGATGCTTCATATTGTCAGTGAAGCGCAATACAAGATTAAAGAAGCGCATCAGCCTAAAATACAGTTTGAAATTACGCTGTTGAAGCTTATTCACATGGAGCGCACTCAGAATCTTAATAAGCTGTTATCAGGGCTCGAAGACTTAAAAAAAAAGCTCAATAACAAAACCGAAATAAGCAAAACTAATACTGAGGATACAAAAAGCGCTTCCTCAACTTCTGACAACAATCAACCTTCGCCTGAGCAACAACCCAAAAGAACGTCCCAATCTAAAAATGGGCAATCTGCTAATCCCAAAGAAGAATCAATAACAAGGCAACCGGAGCCACCTACTCCAGAACCTGCAGCCGTAAATAAAGAACCGAATTCAAAACCATCTACCTCTGAACCAACAAACAATTCGCATCAACCGGCGAACCAAGTCAATAAGAAAACCCCTAAAAAAACTGAAGAGGATTCGGATGATGAGCTTAGCAAGCTATTTGGCAAATCTTCTTTGGGCAACCCCAAAAAAAATACAGAATCCACTGTTGAAAAAGAAGAAACTGCAGCTGATACCGCTACCCAAACAAAAGCAAAAAGAGCGCCAAAAGATGTAAGCTTAGAAGAAGTTAAAGAGGTATGGGAATCGTACCTGGAAGACCTTCGCCACCACGTGCCTGAAATGTTATATTTCCAGATGCAACGTGTTAAACCGATGAAGCTTAAAAATGGGCTCTTGCTGTTGCGGTGTAATGATGATTTTGCAAAAAAGATTGTCGATGAAAATAATCGGCGACTGGGGAAATTTTTAGAAGATAAAATTGGTGCGTACCTTGGTTTTGAGTCCATAGTCCAAAAAGATGAAAGTGATGTGGAAGCTTCAAAAAGCCCATACGAACGTTTTAAGGAGCTGCAAAAACGAGATCCAACCATAAAGCATTTGGTTGAACTTTTCGGTGCTGAATTGGATTACAACTTAAACCAATAGAATTACAATGAAGGAGCGTTTATCCCGTTTTGGTAATAGCTTTTAAACTTATGAACAGATGCGATTCCAAACTGATTACAGGAATCACCAAATAAATATTTTAGTACTCTTTAATACTTAAATCACAAGATTATGAATCAGAATATGGCAGATATGTTCGGGAAGTTTTCCGAACTGCAAGAAAAAATGAAGCAAGCAAAGAGTGAACTCTCTAAGCTTGAAGTAGAAGCAGAAGCAGGCGGTGGTATGGTAAAAGTTAAAGCCAACGGCCAACGCAAAATATTGAGCATCAGCCTTGACGACGATGTTATTGATCCTGATGACGCTGAGATGATGGAAGACCTCGTTGTGGCCGGCGTTAATAAAGCGCTTGATAAAGCTGAAGAAGCAGCTCAAGAACGCATGCAAGAAACCTATAAAGATATGATGCCGGGCGGTGGCATTCCAGGTATGGATATGAGTAAACTAGGCTTTTAATTAATTGTTGTTTGTGTACGTTAGTCAAATCGCATATAACAATTAACTCTTAACACTATACATGGAAGGAACTTCGGAAATACTGGAGCAGGCAATTGAACAGCTTGCTAAGCTCCCCGGCACAGGGCGAAAATCAGCCCGGCGTATTGCGCTTTACCTGCTTAAACAGAATGAAGAATCTGTTTTAAAGCTGGCAGAAGCACTTGTCAATCTTAAGAAATCTATCACACGTTGTGATACCTGTGGGGTTATCAGTGACAATGATCCTTGCTCTATATGCAGTAACGTTAAGCGCCAAACGGGACAGATTTGTGTGGTCGAAGAGTCGCAGGATGTATTTCTGATTGAAAAAACCAATGAGTTTCGGGGGCGCTATCATGTACTTGGCGGTGTTATATCTCCACTCGATAATATTGGTCCCGATGATGTACGCGTCAAAGAACTCATGGAGCGCATCAATGATGAGGAAGAACAAACAGAAGAAGTGATTTTAGCCCTCAACCCTGATTCTGAAGGTGAAGCTACCTCTTACTATATCAATAAATTACTCAAACCCTTTGAAGAGGTTGAAGTCACCCGTATTGCCTATGGTATCCCTATGGGAACGGAACTTGAGTTTATTGATGAAGCTACCCTTGGACGTGCTTTCGCAAGCCGAAACACTTTCTAACGTTGTAGAAATGAACCGGTTAATAACGAATTGAGGCGTTAACCTAAATCTCTTATATCTAAAAAATCCATAATTAAATAAGCGAACTATGAAGTTTAAAACTATTAGTCTTTGTACGCTTTTCATGCTGCTTTCTTTGGCTGGACTTAGCCAGGATAACTATTACTGGCAGCAAGAAGCAGAGTACAAAATGGAGATCAATATAGATGCCGAAAACCATCATTTTACAGGTGTCCAGGAGTTGACCTACCACAATAACTCACCCGATACGCTCCATCGTGCATTCTACCACCTATACTTTAATGCTTTCCAACCGAACAGCATGATGGATGTACGTTCGCGTACCATTGCTGATCCCGACGGACGGGTTCGTGACCGCATCCAAAAATTACCAGAGGATGAGATCGGATATCACCATATCAACAGCCTTAAACAAGATGGCAAAAAGGTTGATTATACCGTAGACGGTACTATTCTAGAGGTCACTCTTGACGAACCGATACTTCCGGGTGAATCAACTGTATTCAATATGGAATTTGAAAGCCAAGTGCCACGACAGATTCGCCGATCCGGTTGGATGAACAAGGAAGGTGTTGAGTTTTCTATGAGTCAATGGTACCCTAAGCTTTCTGAATATGATGAGGATGGATGGCATCCCAATCCCTATATTGGCCGGGAATTTCATGGTGTTTGGGGGAGCTTCGACGTTAAAATCACTATTGACAGCTCCTATGTTATGGGTGCTACAGGACACCTTCAAAATGCGGATGAAATCGGCCACGGCTATGCGGATAATTACAATCGCCCTAATTCTGAAAAACTGACTTGGCATTGGAAAGCTGATAACGTGCACGACTTTATGTGGGGTGCCGATCCGGACTTTACCCATACTACAGCACAAGTACCTAACGGCCCCAAACTGCATTTTCTCTACCAAGCAGATACTGTTGCCGTTAATGCAAAGCAATACTCCCAAGAACAGCTTCGCCAAAGCTGGGAAAGACTACCCCAAGCTACTGTTACAGCATTCCAGTTTATGAGCAAACATTTTGGTAAATATCCTTATGACAAATTTACCGTTATCCAGGGAGGGGACGGGGGCATGGAGTATCCGATGGCTACTTTGATCACCGGAAACCGTTCTTTTGGAAGCTTGGTAGGCGTTACGGTACATGAGCTTGTTCATAGTTGGTATTATGGCGTTTTAGCGACAAATGAAAGTCGATATCCCTGGATGGATGAAGGGTTTACGACCTACTCCTCGGCACTTGTCATGGATCACCTTTTTAAGAATGGAAATGAAGAACGCCCTCATAAACGGTCGTACCAATCGTACTTTAGTATTGCTGAGGATGGGCAACAAGAAGCACTCGACACCCATGCCGACCACTTCCATACCAATAGAGCTTATGGCGCTGCATCATACTCCACAGGCGCCGTATTTCTGAATCAATTGCGTTATATCGTTGGCGGTGAACACTTTGACCGCGGCATGAAGCGTTATTTTGAAGAATGGAAGTTCAAGCATCCCGACGGACGTGATTTTCTACGAGTTATGGAACAAGAATCAAACATGGTGCTGGATTGGTATTACCAATATTTCATAGAGTCTACTAAACATATAGATTACGGTATCACTTCTGTGCTGGAAGATAACGGATCTACTTATGTAACGCTCGAACGTCATGATCTGATGCCGATGCCTATAGACTTAGTAGTTTCCTACAAGGATGGCAGCCAGGAACTATATTATATGCCTCTGCGCATTATGCGCAATACCAAGCCGCATAGCAGCTCAGATATGCAACGCATTGTTAAACCTGACTGGCCATGGGTAAATCCAACATATACCCTCGAAATTGATGCTCCATCTTCAGAAATAAAACGTATTGAAATTGATCCCTCAATGCGGATGGCAGATGTCAATCGTGAAAACAATGTGATTGATATGAGTGAGTATCTGAAACAGTTTGAACCTGCTACTAAATAATCACGACAAGGAAAAGCTTACTCACTAAATATATTCAAAAATGGCACAGGCGTGATGCTTGTGCCATTTTTTATTTTTGGGGATTTGTTAGCCTACCTCCAGTTAAATCCCTGTTTTATAAGATTTTGTGCTACACAGATCTCTCGCTTCGTTCGAAATAACTCGTTGTTTGTTTATTGTGGCAAGCTACCTCATCCCTACTTCCTAAAATCACAGCGAGAGGTCTTTGTTTTGATGGATAACTAAAAATGGGGCAGTAAGCACATTTAGATTTGCCTTTGCTGTGGCCGAACGATAACCCCAGTCACCCGACTAAGGTCGTTGATATTACTTCCAACAATTACACCCGTGATCGCAATCTGTCAGCTGCCGGCAGTAGTGGTTGATGGTTAGTTACAGATAAAACTAAAAAAGATTGGCCTGTTCGCTATCCTCTTTGGGTGCCCGCTCCATCTGGGGATTGGCAACCTTACCTTGATTGACGCGCAGCATATCCGGTTTAAACTTCTTACCATAAATCTGCTTGGCAACGCCCTGCAATGCCTTTTCTCCGCGAGGGGTTATTAGCAATCGGTCTTGGTCATCTATAGAAAGGAAGCCAAACTCTTTCAGGTCATTCACAATCATATAAGCCAGCTTATTGATCGCTCCTGAATTCTGCTCAACATAATCACGACTAGGTGCCTCATCGGCAGCAGAGTAAACAAGACCCAAAATGTTTAATTCTACTTCGGTAAGGGGATATCCTTCGCAACCGGCCGTCAGGGTTTCGTCCCACGCTTGTTGACTAAAGTAAGCTCCAAACCACCACTTGCCTTCTTTGATAAGTTTATCCGTTACTTTACAAGCAAAATATTCACCGGGCTTCGCTTTTTTAGGGATACCCCGGTCTCGGTACATTGATACCAATGTTGCTAAATCCAACTCATGAAGGTTGGGAGGGTAACTAAAGAATGTATTTGATGACTTTTCCATGACGCTCCAAATTAGAAAACTGGAACCTTATTGTCATGTTAAAATTGCAAGAATTTTTAACGATGTATGTCCCGACTATTAGACCGGGCACTTACACACATTATTCCTCAAACCGGATCACTATCCTATTGAAAAAATAAAGCTTAATTCCCGGTTACGCTATCCCTTTTCGGTAATAAGTTGTACCGCAATATCCATATCTACATCTTCAGGATCAAAATCATCTGGTAAGCTTATATTATTTTTACCATGCTTAATATATGGACCATATCGACCAGTCATCACCCGTACTTTTTTTCCATCTTCGGGATGTTCACCAAGGTCATGAATGACATTGCTTTTCCGCGACTTCTTATTCTTCTTCTGCTCAAGCAGTTCCAAAGCCCGTTCCAGTGTAATATCTAACACATAATCTTTCTTTCGCAGTGAGGCAAAAGTACCGTCGTGTACAACAAAGGGTCCATAGCGGCCTACACCCGCTCTTATAATTTTTCCAGTATCAGGATGATCTCCCAAAGGACGAGGCAGCTCCAACAATCGAAGGGCCAAATTAACATCCACATCTTCGGGCTTCATATCCTTAAGCAAAGAAGCACGCTCAGGTTTTTTATTATCATCAGTCACTTCACCAACCTGCACATACGGACCGTACCTTCCGTTAAGTACAAAGATGGGCTCTCCGGTATCAGGATGGTTACCAATAGATTTCGGACCTTCCTCTTCCGCTTTTATCAACTCTTCAAGCTTTTCAACCGTAATATCACTGGGCTTCCAGCTTTCCGGTATAGAAGTCGTTAATTCTTCCCCATCCTGCTCTTTTTTAATATACGGACCGTACCGCCCTACAAACACTTGTATCCCGTTAAGACCGGGCAGGGGAAGTTCCAAGTGGCGAGCATCCTGTGGATCAATTTGATCTTCCTGTTCTTCTACTTTTGCTTTCAACCCGTCATCTCCTTTGTAATACTCGCGGAGATACTGTTTAGTATCCAGTTCACCTTGGGCAATTTCATCCAACTTGGCTTCCATTCCCGAGGTAAAGTCGCTGTCTACTACATCATGAAGATTCTTCTCGAGCAGTTCGGTAACCGCAAAAGCGGTGAAAGTAGGGACCAGCGTTTTACCGTCCGCTTCAACATAACCTCGATTTTGCACCGTACTGATAATAGATGCATAGGTACTGGGTCGACCAACTCCTCGTTTTTCAAGCTCTTTAACAAGGGTCGCCTCAGTATAACGCGCCGGGGGTTTGGTCTCGTGCGAAATAGGCTCAATGCCATCCTCTTCAACCGTTTCTCCTTCTTCTAGCTTAGGCAAGAACTTTTCCTGGTTTTCCAGGGCCGCATCGGGATCATCACTCCCTTCTACATAAGCTCGGAAAAAGCCGGGGAATATAATCTTCTTGCCACTCGTCTTAAATTCAGCAACTTTATTATTGGCTTTAGCCTCGATAGTAACATTGGTAAACTCAAGCTCAGCCCGTGCCATTTGGGTAGCTATGGTACGCTTCCATATCAAATCATAGAGCTTAAACTGATCGCCACTAAGACCTGCCTCTTCCGGTTTTCTGAAATAACTACCTGCCGGACGAATTGCTTCGTGAGCCTCTTGAGAGCCGGAACCACCAGAATAATTTCTGACTTTTTTATAAAGGTAGTCTTCACCATACTCATCCTTAACGGCATTACGCGCCGCCCCAATGGCCTGACTCGACAACCGAGCTGAATCAGTACGCATGTAGGTAATGTATCCATTTTCGTACAACTTTTGAGCCACACCCATTGTCCGCTTAGCCGAAAAGTTCAATTTCCGGTTCGCTTCCTGCTGCAAAGTAGATGTTATGAAGGCCGGGGAGGGATTTCGCTTCTTACGATTCTTTTTAACTTCCGAGACCTCCCAATCGGCAGACTCAAGATCATCACGCAGTTCACCAGCGGTTTTATCATCAAGCAAGACAACCTTTTCAGGCTTCTTCAGCTTGCCCGTATGTTCATCAAAATCTTTACCGGAAGCTAATCGTTTACCATCCAGATGAGTAAGATCAGCTTCAAAAGTATTGCCGGCATCCTGCTTACGCAGTTGAGCTTTCAAATCCCAGTAACGAGCAGAGCGAAATTTCATGCGTTCTCGTTCCCGTTCAACCATAAACCGAACAGCAACCGATTGTACACGTCCTGCCGAAAGACCCGGCGCAATTTTTTTCCAAAGAAGAGGAGAAATTGTATAACCGGCCAACCGATCAATAATACGGCGGGCTTCCTGGGCATTTACCAAATTCATGTCGATATCACGAAAATGGTTAAGCGCTTCTTTAATAGCTTCTTCGGTGATTTCTCTAAAAACCATGCGCTTCACCGGAATATCGGGCTTTAAAATCTCGGTCAAGTGCCACGAAATTGCTTCTCCTTCCCGGTCTTCATCTGTAGCAAGAATAAGCTCATCAGAATCCTTAAGCTCTTTCTTAAGTCGTTTAACAACCTTCTTTTTACTAGAAGGTATTACATAAAGAGGATCAAAGTCGTCATCTGTATTGACACCTAAATTTGCCCACTCCTCTCCCTTAAACTTTTTAGGCACCTCTTTGGCATTGGCAGGGAGATCCCGAATATGCCCCATCGACGAATCGATCACATACTCTTCGGGCAGGTACTTCTTAAGCGTTTTAATTTTTGTGGGTGACTCTACAATTACAAGCGACTTCATATAAACCGTTTTCTACAAATTCTCGATCACATCCTTTAACTCTGAGGCATGATCTTTAGTATTTATTTTTTCAATAATAGCTTTAACAGTACCATCCGTATCAATAATATATGCTGACCGTGACGGAGCTTCGTATTGGTTACCGAACATGTTCTTTTCAACAATAGAATCGGTAGCTTCTGCAAATTTATAATCAGGATCGGATGCCAGTATATAATTGATATCCAGTTTTTTTGCATAGTTTTTGTGCGAGCCACAGGTGTCTTTGCTTATAGCTACAATGTTATATCCCTGCTCATCAAACCAATCGGAATGCTGGGCTAAACTCTTATTCTGCTTATCACAACCCGATGTGTTATTACGCATATATACCGAAACTATGGTAGGACGTTCCAAAAGATCATCAAAGGCAACAGTCTGCTCTTCGCCATCTTTAACGATATCAAGCATAAAATCGGTATCAATTTTAGATCCTGTCTCAATCATTTTCTAGGAATTACTTTTTATTATCAATCCAATCTTGTATTGGTAACGGGAGTTGCAGGGGAAATCGTTCTCTGTAGCGCTGCCATCCAAAGCTTTTATGATAACGCTATCAGCCTGATACTGCAATAAAACTTTTGATTGCCGAAGGTACAGCCTTTATTTGAAGCTTAGATGAAGAAACATCTTACAAGAACAGGAATAGCAAACGCCCTGAGATCAAATTTATTTCAAACTCACCAATACCCTATTTGTTCCTATTTTTGCGATGTAACAAATATCGTGCTACCGTAGCTAAAACGATCGTATGATGGATAGTGCCATCTGAAGAATATGACAAAAATTCTTCAAGGGGTATTTTATGAACTTTAATTCGTTCGTGTATATCTCCCCCCGACTCTTGTATCCCCTCGAAGGCACAACCTTCTGCCAAAAACAGGTGCGTGAAATTAGTCATTATTGCGGGATTCGCGCTCACCTTTCCCAAACTGCTCCATTCCTCAGACCGGTATCCCGTTTCTTCAAGCAGCTCTCGCTGTATGGCTTCCAACGGCTCTTCACCTGGATCAACCATACCGCCAGGCACTTCTAGTGTAGGCTCTTCAATACCATATCGATATTGCTCTACCAGCACTACTTCGCTATCAGAAGTAATAGGCAGAACATTTACCCACTCAGGAGCTTTAAGCACATAAAAGTCTCCCTCATTTTCTTCATCATCAGCTTCCAATTTCATTTTTCTGTGTAAAAGATTAAAAATTGGTGTCTGATATTCTTTATTTTGGTGGATAACCGACCACGGTTCTATTGAAAAGCGGAATGATTTTTCACTCATAAAATAACAACAGTTTATGTCAGAACGATTTGAATTTACTACTGATGAGGTTAGCTCACAAGAAGAACTCCATGAACGTGTGGAGCAGGCCTGTGATACAATGGAATCCATTTATGAAAATGGTGAATATCCAAAACTACTAGTCAAACGATCGTGGTCCAAACATAATCCCATTATTACGGGAGAGATGGCTAAACCAAAATCTTACCGTTGGTACCTGTTGCGAGAGCTAAAAAAACTGGGAGAAAAAGGAGCTGTCATAAAAATCATACCTTCCCGTGAGCGACTGGCACTAAACGATCCTGACCTGCTTGACAATACTGACGAAGATGACTGGGATATCACTCAGAAAAAACTCTTCCTGTTTAGTCCCGAACGAATTGAGATCTCATTAAATCGCCTGCAGCATTACACAGGTACACAACCCGAGGACTTTCAACGATATATTCTGTTCACTAATTATGATATGCATGTAGAGGTATTCAAAGAGAAATTCCCCAACTGTGTGGGTCCAGACCGAGAAGGCGTACAAATGCCTGCTTACCATCACAAATTGGATGATCATAAAGGTGTGACGCTCATTAATATCGGCGTAGGTCCATCAAACGCCAAAACCATTACCGACCATGTCGCTGTACTCCGTCCCGATGCGATGATTATGGTCGGACATTGCGGCGGCCTGCGTAACCACCAGGAAATTGGTGATTTTGTATTAGCAACAGGCTTTATGCGGGATGATGGCGTACTGGATAACATCTTACCACTAAATATCCCGATTACCCCCAACTACTTACTCAATGTCTATCTCAAAGAAATACTGGACAAATACAATCGCAATCACCGCCTGGGTACCATCTTCACCACCGCCAACCGAAACTGGGAGTTTATAAAAGGACGAACGGTTGAACAAATTCATATGAGTCGCAGTATAGCCGTAGATATGGAGTCGGCAACAGTTGCCACAAATGGATATCGCTATCGTATCCCCAATGCCACCATGCTATGTGTTAGTGACAAACCGTTGCATGGAGAACCCAAGCTTAGTGATGCAGCCCAAGAGTTCTATGAAGACTCTAAGCAGATGCATATTGAGATGGCTATTGATGTACTTAACATGTGCAAACAAAACTATCCGGAAGGCTTACCTAACGCCAGCATCCGCGCAATGAATGAACCTCTGATGGGTGGTCCCGACGAAGACTAGTTACAATAGCTTACTATTGACTTTTCAAGCCTGCCGATCCTCAAAAACCAGCAAGGCTAAAGCCGTGCCCTTTTCTACACTCAGTGCAATTTGCAAAGTCCTGTTTTTAAGCCGGGCGACATATTGAAATATGAAAAAACGAAGATATGTAACAATCCCCACTAGCTCTGTATCAGATACTGAAATTTTACAAAAAACTGGCGATCCGTTTCTGTGAATCCCCCTAAACCATCGGGTTTTCCCGAGTCAAAATGGTTCATATAATCCGTCATACCAATATAAAACTTTGTGAAAGGGTTGACCTTATAATACACCAGTGGATATAACTGGATTTGTTCTTTAAATGAATTGTACTGAGTTATTACACGGGCAAACAACCTTCTTGAAAAGTTATAATTTCCCGTCATTCTGAAAATACTGCCACTATAAAACTCCTGATCATCCTCGACAGAAGATAATGTGGAATAATTATAACGCAGCGACAATTCCAGACGACTACTGGGCTTTAATGTTGTATAAACACTTGCATTGTACCCTCTACCCAATTGGGGATTATTGCTCTTATAAATATATCGACCGAAATTAACATTACCCCCAAAAGAGAGCATATCCATAGGATTTGATTGCAGATTAACCATTGTACGATGAAGTCTGGTGAAAAACTCTCCTCGAAAATGTTCATCATTTAGAGGCAAGTAACTAAAAGAAAGGTACGTTTGGCCAGCCAAATTATTACTCCATCTTGTATAGATAAAACGTTCTTGAAACTGCCCTCCAAAATCATATCTCCAGACCCCGCTTACACTTACTCTACCTCGTGATAACCAATCTTTATTGGGATAGTAAGCAATACTCTGTGATGCTTCCAGTTGACGCCTATCTGTTCTATTGATAAATCCTGACTGGGTTTGGAAAGTTGGTGAAAATGATTTGTACTCAAAATCAAAGTTGTAATACTTCGCTTCCCGCGAAAACTCAGCACTCACCAGGGTACCACCATACTGCTCCCCGTTAAACGCAGCATCATATCGTTTTTCTCCAAATACTCTGCCTTCTGACATTAATGTTGAATCATCGAGTTCTTTAGTACTGGAATAGCCCAACTGCCCACTAAAGTAGTACTGATCTGCTAACAAAATATTCCAATCAATACTCCCCACATAGTTGGATCCTTCCCCTTGGTTTCGTGCTGTAAACAGTCCGCCGATATACGATTCAGAGCCAAAATTGTATTTTCCTCGAAATATATTATTGTAAGCATCTATATCTGATCGGACTAAAGAACTACTATATTTACCCGGAACCAGGAAAGGACTGTCTCGATCATAGGCCGTCAAAAAAGCAAGACTAAAATTATCTGCCTGATGCGTATATTTACCAGCTGCTATCGGGCGGTTAATCATACGAGAATAAAAAAGATTCTCTCTGGTAGCGAACAAATCACTTCTTCGCATAAAAAAGGGACGTTTTTCGGGATAGTATAATGCAAATGTTTCATTTGCCCCTATCTGTGCCGCATCAGTTTCAACCTGACTAAAATCCGGATTAACCACTGCATTTATAGAACTCGTAGAATTAGGAGAATAAGAAACACTTCCACCAATCCGTCCATTTATCCGCCCATGATTCAAATTCGATGAATTCTCTGGGTTTTTCAATGTACTATTCTGATAACCCATACCATAAGGCAAAAACTCAACAGCATTACTGCTTTCAATATTTTTCACCCCTTTCATCTCTCCATTTTGACAAATTAGACATGAATTATCTACACTTACATCACTCCAGGTAAACTGATAACGGGTACTACGCGGATAGTTTCGGATAAATTGTATTGACCAATCCTGCACCTTTTTATCTGGAAAGTTTAGGCTTGCAAAAGGAACTTTCATTACTACCTGGTAACCTTCATCTGTTATTTTGCCTTCTGAATACCATAGCAGATCAAAATTCATGTCTTCGTTATTTCCAGATCGCATGCCATCCATCTGAATGCCCAGTGGATTTGAAAATAGCTCATAGGCATTTTGGTTATTATTAAAAGGATCAACAAAGACCCCTACAAAATCATCTCGAAAACTTTTATCCCGATCTGAAATATTAGCCCGAATGTTCTGAGGGTTGGGATCTTTTGCCCAAAAGCCGATATATAAATACTCTTTGCTGTATAGCATTTTCACTTTGGTCTGAACAGTTGCTGAAGCATTATCATCGGGCATCACTTGGTTCTTTATATATATTACCGGTGCTTTATCCCAAGCTGGCTGATCTAGATCAGCGGTAATTTCAAAATTTTCCGAAATCGACTGAGGTTTTACAGCTGCTGTTCTGTCTGTAGTTGACTGCCCCACTACCTGTTGCGTCACTACTATAAACAAAACGACTAAAACACTACCTGAATACTTCATCTACCCATCAATTAAAAGTTCTTAATATGTTTACATATAACCTTACGGATATATCAAAAAATGTTTCAAATATACTTGAAGTAATCACTCGAAACAGCATCAACTAAGAAAATATGAGACATGAGGAAAACCTATTTGAAACAGTGTTTATCAAATAGGATAATTGAGAGAGGTAAACTTAGATGAAGTACAATTAATAGCCTAATGACCAATAACAGCGATTCTTGATGAACTATAAAAACTTTCAATCATGCTAGAAACTTCATAAGAAACTACAAGTAGCGTCCGACATTTCAATGTGTACGATGCCCCCTTAATAGAAATACCCTCCTGTTAATAGGGGAAAAATCTGGTTTCTGATAACTTTTTTAGATCAAAACGTACTTTACACAGAAGCAGCACTATTATTCATGTCTACTTTTCTATTAATACTTTCTATCGCATTAGTCAGTACGTGAGTTTGCCCCTGTAGCTGCTTAGCTGTTGAAGCATTTTTCTCTGCCATACCTGCTGTATTATCTGTTGTGTCAGATATTCTAGCTATACTTTTCTTAATCTCTTTAAGCTGAAAAATTTGCTCATCCCCCACTGTATTCACCTGTTCAATCCAAGTTTGCAGTTCATCAATCTGTGATGAAATTTGTTTTGAAATAGAAACCCCCGCTTCTGCTTTCTCCACATTCGTTTCAATCATCTTACTTATATCGGCCGCTGCCCGAGCCGTCTTTTGAGCTAACACTCGAATTTCGTCGGTAACTACAGCAAAACCCGCTCCGGCTTTCCTGCACGAGCAGCCTCAACTGCTGCGTTCAGAGCTAATATATTTGTCTGTGAGGCAATGCTGTTAATGGTCTCTGTAATAGTAGATATATTACTACTAGACTCTTTAAGATTATTCATGGAATGATTCATCCGATCGGTCTCATTCGCAATTGACTCCACCTTCTGGGTAGCCGAGTTCGTTTTATCATTAAGCTCCAATATTTTTTCATTCATACTATCGATCGATTCATTAGACTCTGCTACTACCTGGGCATTTTCAGAAGCATTGGCAGCCAAATCTTGTCCGGAATCAGAAATAAATTCCGTCACTTCTCCTACTTGATGAGCTGAAGCACTCAGCTCGTCCATAATATTAAAAACCTTCGAATTATTTAGATATTCTTGCGTCAGATTCAATACAATATTACTAATTACCACAGCCTCAACAATGACAAAAACGGCGTGCAAAGCAACCAGATCCCAACCACATCCATAATCAAACACTTTAAATAGTAGTTCCAGCAATGGCCATCTCATAGGTTCGGGCAATATTAAAAAGGGCATGATGTATTGCTGTAGTTGCCGCAGCAGCTAAAACCGGTGCTATATCTATGTAGCGTATTAGTACGGCGATAGCGATAAAAATATGGAAATGCATCTCTATTCTACCCATATGCTGCTGAATAAAAATCATCGAAAAGGCCATAAATGAAGCGCCAAAGGTAATCCGACTTAACAACGTGCCTGGATTCATATTATAAACTACATAGGCAATACCCGTTATTATACCTCCTCCTATAAACCCCAATAGATATGTACTATATGTAAATGCCGTTAATGTAGAGGCTACGATCCAGTGCAAAATTACGAGCCTAAACATAAAAGCATCCGTTTTTACAAACGTTCGTTTTACATTCTGCCTGACATCTTCCGATAAATCATCACTATAAACCGGGAAAAATATATCTTCGAAGCTGGCTTGATCCGTCATCGCTTAAGTTTTTTTGTCCTGCCGGGATTTGAAATCTTGTTTTATTGAATTAATGCTTATTTGAGTACAGTCTGTATCGTTTCCTTCTTAGTGCTATTTGACAATACCCGCTTTATTTTCCATCCATTCTGCATCTGTCGTAAAACAAAAAAGTCATCAGTATGGAAAATCTTTGATTTATCCGCTCTCAACTGATTTGAAACGCACATTAAAATCACGGTGAACTTCTCTCATTTCATTAGATGTCAAAGTGCCCCCCGTTATATGCTTTGAAAACTGGCGCCCATATCTTCTTGTTACTTCAGGATTTGCTTTCTTTGCCACATTCACAAAAACAGCACCTACCTTACTCTGAGGGAATTTCTGTTTTAGAACCTTCAAAACTTCTCCTAACCTTTTTAAAGAAACAGGGCATATGGAATCACAACCGGCATACCCCCAAAAAACCACTTCAATCGATTTTGATGATTGGGAAAGAAAAAATGGTTCAGCCACCGTCTTGTTTTCCAGAGGGTGCCCTTTCCCCAGATAAGAAAAACCTATTACTAATGTTGCAGGGAGTAGTGATATACCTGCTAGTAAAGATAAAGAGATAACTTTTTTCATTTAGCCTAAAACCTACCTACGGTTGATGCTTATTTATCGATAAATTTGCTTTAACCTTAAATCCTACTAACTCTGTAATCATAGTTTACTTTGGGGAATTTTGTAAGGATTGCACACTTTGCTAGTCCTACTTATAAAATCAACATCAAAAGAGAGATTGTAATGTCCAATCAAGAACAATTTGAAGCCAGTAGCTTTTTAAATAGAACTGTCAAAGAGATGGGCCCGGATGAACAACCCCGCGAAAAACTGATGAATTATGGAGGTGAAAGCCTTTCGGATGCCGAACTTCTGGCTATCCTGCTTCGAACCGGCAGTAGAAAAATGAATGTAATACAAATGGCACAAGC
Organism: Fodinibius saliphilus; assembly: GCF_005869845.1. Taxonomy (NCBI): domain Bacteria; kingdom Pseudomonadati; phylum Balneolota; class Balneolia; order Balneolales; family Balneolaceae; genus Fodinibius; species Fodinibius saliphilus. The sequence goes on from NZ_VAWF01000002.1 coordinate 143,591, forward strand.
TCTGCTAGATCATTTCGAAGGCCTACGCTACTTGGCTCGTAAAGACTGGCAAGACCTTAAAGTTATTCCTGGAATGGGAAAAGTTAAATCACTAACGCTGGAAGCTGTGTTTGAGCTTTCGAAACGGATACAAGTGGCCAGCCTTGGTAAACAGATTCAGATCACCTCCCCTGAAGATGCTGTGGCATATTTTGGACCAAAACTACGCGACCTTACCAAAGAGGTATTTATGGTGGCTTTCCTTAACAATGCCAAAATCGTAGTAGGGTACAAAAAGGTAAGTTCAGGTGGTTCTACAGCCACCATCGTAGATCCAGCCGAAGTGATGCGACAAGCAGTTATGAATGAAGCAAATAGCATTTTACTGCTACATAACCACCCGAGTGGTAACAATAAAGCGTCAAAAGCCGATATCCAGCTAACAAAACGAATCTCAAAATCAGGCAAACTGCTGGGTATCCCAGTTGATGACCATATCATCATTGCCGGCGATGGCTACACTAGCTTCCGCGCCCAAGGGCTTATAAATTAGAAGTAAAAAAATAAGATTTAGGAATTAGAAACAATGAAAAAGGTAAATATTGCCAGAGATAAAAGTATCAGTTCTCACTTCTTATTATTCAACTTAGTCGAAAATTGATTGCAAAACGAACAAGAATATGTCATATCTAAACAAATTTTAAAAAGTGGAACATCTGATTGGGGCTAATTTAGAAGAGGCCATTGGTGCACAATCGAGAAAGGACTTTAAGGCTAAACTTTCATTTTATACAAAGAAGCCCGACAAACACATTCCTGGTTCAGATTGATAAGGGATTCTAATCGCAGAAAACCTAAATTTGTCAATTCATTGATTGATAATTGTGATGAATTATTAAAAAATCTCGGTTCGATCATAAAAACTCTGAAAAATCCTTATTCCTAATTCTTAATTCCTAAATCAACTGCTTATATTTAGCGGTTATTAATTTTCTGCAAATGCAATGATATTAGACAATGAAGGATTATTTACGAAAAATTATTACCACCTCACTGCAGCAGTTTGATATCAGTGAAGAAGAGATCCCCGAGATACAGATTGAAAAACCCAACCAGCCAGAGCACGGAGACGCTGCCTCCAACATTGCCCTTAACCTGGCAAGCATTTTAAAGGACAGTCCACGAAATATTGCAGAACAAATTGTGGACGGCCTAGAATATGAGACTGATAAAATTGAAAGCGCAGAAATTGCAGGACCCGGTTTCATCAATTTCAGGTATGCCGAGAACTATCTTTTCAATGAACTTAACAACATTTTAGAAGAGGGAAAAACTTTTGGAAAATCTTCTACTCTCCATGGTCAACGTATCTTGGTAGAATATGTCAGTGCAAACCCCACCGGACCGCTTACAGTAGGCCATGGTCGTAATGCTGTGTTGGGCGATACTATTGCCAACCTACTGGAATGGATCGGCGCTGATGTCGACAGAGAATACTATTTTAATAACGCCGGACGTCAAATGCGGGTGTTGGGGCAAAGTGTAAAAGCCCGATACCTGCAAGAGTTAGGACAAGACGTTGACCTACCCGAAGGTGGATACGAAGGGGAATATATTCGTGATATTGCCCAAGCTTTAATTGATGAACACGGCGAAGATCTCACTAATAGTGAAGATATTACACCTTTCAAAGAGAAAGCCGAGCAGGTTATTTTTGAGGATATCCAAGAAACGCTGCAACGTATGGATATTAAGATGGACTCCTTTTTTAACGAGCAAGAAGTATATGACGATGGTTCCATCGATAACGTCGTAAACACACTACGCGAAAAAGACTTGGCATACGACGAAGACGGGGCAACCTGGTTCAAAACCACAGAATTCGGCAAAGATAAAGATACCGTACTGATTAAAAGTACCGGAGAGCCCACCTATCGGTTGCCCGACATTGCCTATCACGTAAATAAACTTGAACGCGGATACGACAAATGTATAGATGTCTTCGGTGCCGACCATATAGATACCTATCCCGATGTGCTTTCCGGGCTAGACGCTTTAGGTTATGACAAATCAAAAGTAGATGTGGTGGTCTATCAGTTTGTAACTATCGTCAAAGAGGGCCAACCTTTTAAAATGAGTACCCGTAAGGCCAACTTTGTAACCCTCGATGACCTGATGAATGAGGTAGGATCTGATGTTACACGCTTCTTTTTTGAGATGCGGGACCCCAACACACACTTGGAATTCGATATTGCCGAAGCCAAAGAAGCCGGAGATAAAAACCCAGTATTTTATCTGCAGTATGCTCACGCCCGTATCCACAGCATTTTGCGTAAAGTAGCACAAGAATACTCCTTCGATACCGAACCAAAACTCAACCTGCTCAATCACGATTCAGAGACAAAGCTAATGAAAAGTCTGATTCGCTTTCCCGAAATGATAAAAAGTGCAGCCCGAAGCCATGAACCCCACCGGCTAATCAATTATCTCGATGATCTGGCCTCTGCATTTACTACCTTTTACCACGACTGTCGTATTCTCGGTGAAGAAGAGGAGTTGGTGCAGGCACGCTCAGCGCTGGCCAAAGCCACTGCACAAGTTCTGGCTAACGGGTTAGGAATTCTTGGGATATCTGCTCCAGAAAAGATGTGATTTATGCAGACCAAAAGTCAGGATGCATACCTTCAACAATCATATACCCTGTAACTGCTAGGCTGGTATCAGCTTGGTAAAACAGACAATTCCCTTTGAAAACTGTTCGGAAATGTGAAATCCCGCTCGTTCAAACATGGTGTTACTTTCACCGATGGTCCAAAACTTAATACCACCAAACTCAGCAGAATCCTGTAACAGTCGCATATACCAGGCATCGGCTTTTACCAGGTGCATCATAAAGAAGGTACCATCTTTCTTGATTACGCGTCGGGCTTCATAGAGTACTTTAAGAGGGTCAGAAAGCTCGTTTAGTGTACCCCCCATCATAACTCCATCAAATGTAGCAGCAAAGAATGGTAGTTTACGCCCATCGGCCCGTAAAAGGAATAGGTTAGCTTGTTCCGCTTCTGATTTTAGACGTGCTTCTTCCAGCATCTGCTTAGAAAAATCTAGCGAAACAACTTTGGTATTGGCCTCCTTACCCTGCACTAAACGACCATAAAGACCGGTAGAGCAACCGATATCCAAATACATTTTATCGGGCTGAGGATTCAACCATTCAATGAGCAGCTCACGCTCTTTTTCAATAGGAAAAGCTTCTCCCGTCAAAATGGAAAGAGACCGTTTCCGCCATATATCCTCATATAATGCCGCTGTTACCTTCCAGTGATTAGAACTCTGCGCCCATGACATACGCACTGTGTCATCCGCTAACAAATCAATAATATTGTTGGAGATGGTATATTCATCCCCTTTGTTGGAGCAGATAGTTCCATTGAAACTCTTTTGCAGATTTGCTACTTCTTCGGGCACCGTAATGGAGGCGCGATCATTCTTTGGGGAACGCAGTTCAAGAGACATAATTTTCTTTTTAAAGATTCTGGGGCATGAATTAAAAAATAAATACCCATCAATACCAGTGCACAGCAGTACGGAATAGAAGCCGCCGGTGTTACAATCTAAATCTGACTCTCTTTCTGTAGAATCAGTGAAATCTGTGCCCCCTTCTGAACACTTAACATCTCTTCGGCATTTCCTTTATTGATGCCAATCTCCAACATCCCTGAACTCCCTATAAATGCCATGGGCTCTCCCTCAGGAACGGCCCCGAAAGTGCCAACTATATCATCCAGAATCGTATTACCCACATATATTTTTACGCTCTTGTCCCCAATGACCTCTTCGATTTGATCAGACGTTATATTAGTAATTAAATTACCAAACTTGTCAATATGAATGACCATACCTTCCAGTCCATCTTTATCGGCAATAGGCACCGTCCAACGATAGGTAACAAGCTCACTAAGTGGCTCACCCAAATCTTCCAAAGGTACTCCCTCACTAAGATGAGCAGCTGCAGGAGCAAAGATATCACGGCCGTGAAAAGTCTCCGAAGGATCCTCACGCCAATACTTATCGTTGGTCAACTTCACTGCCTTGTAGTCACGATTCTGGGTGAGCAGCGAAAATATCCCGTTATCGGGTCCAACAAAATATTGGTCCCCTATCTTTAAGGCTACTGCATTTCGATCGGTACCAACACCGGGATCCACCACTACATTATGAACCGTTCCGGCTGGAAAAAGCATAGCAGAGTTTTGCAGGATCCAAGACCCTGCCATTATATCCTGCGAAGGAATATCATGTGAGATATCGATCATCCGTACATCAGGAGCGATGCCCAGAATAACCCCTTTCATGGCACTCACATAGTAATCCTTCAGACCAAAATCAGTCGTTAAAGTAATTACATTACGCATATGTATTAAGCATAACCGGCATCACAAGCATGAGAATTTGCTCATCCTCTTCCTCTTCAGAAGGTTTTACGATACCAGCCCTGTTAGGGGTAGAAAATTCAAAGTATACTTCGTCACCGTCAACATTACCTAAAACATCAGCCAGATATTTGGCATTAAAGCCTATCTCCATCTCATCATTGCTATATTCACAAGCAATCGTCTCTTTCGCTTCACTGCTCATGTCAATATCTTCAGCCCGAATCGTCAAGTTATCAGGGTTTAGCTGCAGACGAATTTGACGGGTAGTAGAACTAGAAAAGATAGCAACACGCTTTACCGTAGCCAGCATCTGCTCTTTATTGATAAACAGCTCTTTTTCATTGTCTTTGGGTATAACCGACTCATAATTAGGGTACTGCTCATTAATCAGTCGGGTTATAACGATGGTATTTCCGCTCTCAAAACGCACATGATCTTCCGTAATTGTTAATACACACTCCTCGGCGTGAAGGGCTTTCTTAACGAGATTCAATGCCTTTTCGGGCACAATAAAGTCAACTTCTGTATCGCTGGTCAGATCATGCTTAATATATTTTACCAACCGATGACCATCAGTAGCAACAAACTTGCTTTCTTCAGCACCAATATCAAAATAAACCCCCATCATTGCCGGACGCAGATCATCATTTGATACAGCAAAAAGTGTTTTATCAATAGCGTTGAGAATAAGATCTTTGCTCGTCTCAAGCTTTTGCCCGTCATTTAAGTTTGGAACTTCAGGGAATTCATCGGGATCTTCACCCACCAGCTTATAGGTACCCTTGTCAGTACGAAACTTAATATTGAATTTTTCATCCACCTCAAAAGCTACAGGAATATCGGGCAGCTGACGCAATGTTTCGATTAATCGTCGTGCCGGTATTGCTACAGCCCCACCATCATCGATATCAGCGTCCATGGATTCAATAATGGATATTTCAAGATCAGTAGCGGTCAAGCGAAGTTGATCACCATCACTTTCAAATAAAATTGTTTCCAAAATGGGCAGCGTGGCCTTATTAGGAACAGCCCCCGAAACTGCTGATAATGCATTTACAAGTTCGTTACTTGAGACATTAAATTTCATAGATAAACCTTTTTAAACTATACGTTCGTCAGACATCGATATTCAGTCCGAATAATAAGTACCATATACTAATAAATACTTGCTCTCTTAGCAACCAAATAACCCCTGCTTTCTATAACAAATTTTGCACTCAACAAGGCATCACTAAAAGCTCTTATATATCATAATTGAATTCCCAAAAAAAGTTCATATTTCCTTATGTTTAGCCTATATAATTATATCAGGATAATTGAACAGAATTTACGTGAGGATACTTTTACTTGGCCCCACTGCCGTGGGTAAAACTGCGCTCTCTGTCGGTCTGGCCAAAGAACTCAATGCTGAAATCATTTCTACTGATTCCCGTCAGTGCTACAAATATATGAATATTGGCACTGCTACGCCCACTGAAGAAGAACGGGGCGGGATACCGCACTATAATTTGTCGATCATTGATCCCGCTACAAAAGACAGCGTCGTCAACTTTTCTGAACGTGCCGACCAATGGCAAAAAGAGATTCAATCACGGAGGAACAATGTGCTCTATGTGGGAGGCAGCACCCTGCACGTACAATGCGTGATACAACCATTGGATGATGTACCTGAAGCTAATGAAAAAAATATTACTCAGCTTGAGGCACAGATTGAAGAAAAAGGCATTGAAACTCTTTACAAAAAGCTGCAAACTGTTGATCCAGATTACGCACAAAAAATGGATGGGATGAATACCCAGCGTATCGTTCGGGCCCTTGATGTATGGATGCAAACCGATCGACCTTTTAGCTCATTCCATTCTGACAATAATACGATAACGGTGCCTGATGACCTTGTGGTTTTCGGATTAAAGCGAGATCGTCAGCTTTTATATGATCGTATTAACCATCGAGTTGATAATATGTTTGAAGAAGGATTTATTGACGAAGTTATCTCTATACGCCAGAATGGCTATTCTCTGGACGATCCCGGGTTAAATACTGTTGGATATAAACAGGCCATTGCCTACTTGGATGATCAAATGAGTCGTGAACAGATGGTCAAAGACATGAAAGCCAAGACTCGTCAATATGCCAAAAGGCAGCTTTCCTGGTTCCGTCGATGGGATTTTATTAATTGGATTGATCTTGACAATAACACTAAAGAAGAGGCACAGAAAATTATCTGCCAACAGTTAGCAGCTAAGTCAAATAAAGATTAACTTTACCCTCATTTAAAACTGCATAATTTTTGTACAGAATGTATAAAGCAACAGTAAACGTCACGCTTCGAAAATCTATTTTGGATCCTAAAGGTAAAGCCGCCCATCATGCACTTGAAGATCTCGGACTTACCGATATCAACAGTGTTCGTATTGGTAAACTTATCGAGCTCAATATTGATGCCGATGACAAAGACCGGGCGTATGAAGTTGCCGAAACAGCTTGTACCAAGCTATTAGCCAATGAAGTGATGGAAGACTTTGAGATCACTATCAGCGAAAACTAATTAGCATAATGCTATGGACGATCTGCTTTTTAGCATTTGGGGATCTGATCCCGACCTTGAAGAAGAAAGTAAGCCGGGTGTTGAGGTCGATGTTCTGGAAGAAGAGCAAGAAGATGAAAAAGAAAACACCCCCTGGAGAGTCATCTTATATGACGATGACATCCACACTTTCGATGAGGTGATTACACAACTCATCAAAGCACTAAAATGCAACAAATCACACGCTAAGAATTTAACCTATAAAGTACATAACGAAGGCAAAGCCAATGTATACGAAGGCTCATTTGAAGATTGCTTTCAGGTTAACGGCGTGCTTAAAGAAATTCAACTTATCACCGAAATAAAAGGATAAACCGTGTCTGCTAACTTTGGAGTAATTGTATTTCCGGGCTCAAACTGTGATCATGATGCCTACCATGCATTGGCCCATGTCATGAATGCCAATGCTAAATTTCTATGGCATAAAGATACCGATCTCTCTGATATCGATTTTCTGTTAGTCCCGGGAGGGTTCTCATATGGAGACTACCTGCGATCCGGGGCTATTGCCCGCTTTTCACCCATCATGCAATCTGTAATCGATTTTGTTGACCAGGGGCGCCCTGTATTGGGTATTTGCAATGGATTCCAGATCCTACTGGAAGCCGGCCTGTTACCGGGGGCTATGTTACACAATGAAGAATTGCGTTTCGTATGCAAACAAACTCACCTGCGTTGCGAAACCTCTGATACCCTCTTTACTCGAAATATTGCTGAAGGAGAAGTCTTGCAAATACCGGTAGCACATGGCGAAGGGAACTATTTCACTGACGATGATCAGTTAAAATCTCTGCAAGATAATGACCAGATTGTTTTCCGATACTGTGATGCTGCAGGCAATGCTACAAAAGAAGCTAATTTTAATGGCTCAATTGATAATATTGCGGGCATCTGTAACAAACAAAGAAATGTACTAGGTATGATGCCTCACCCAGAACGTGCAGTTGAAAAGCTTATAGGCTCTGATGACGGGAAAAAAATCTTTGAATCCATTCTAAATGAACTGTCTGTGGCGTAAGCTCTAATAAACCTTTAATAAATGCCGGAACAGAAACATAATAAAACGCTTTATAGTAGAGGACTTACCAAGAGCTACAAAAAGCGTACGGTCGTTTCGGATGTTTCTATCAATGTGTCACAGGGAGAAATTGTAGGACTGCTGGGCCCTAACGGAGCGGGAAAAACGACAACTTTTTATATGTTTGTTGGATTGGTCACCCCCAATAGTGGGCAGATTTTCCTCGACGATAAAAAGCTAACTGGCATGCCGATGTATAAACGTGCACGGCTTGGAGTGGGTTACCTCTCACAAGAAGCCAGTGTGTTTCGCAACCTCACGGTAAGAGAGAATCTGGAATCTATTCTAGAATTCTTCAACATGCCTGATAAAGAGATAAAACAACGTGTAGACCAGCTTATTGAGGAGTTCGGCCTTGAACGCGTTTCCAGTAATAAAGGGCATAGCCTTTCAGGCGGGGAGCGCCGCAGAACTGAAATTGCACGCGCACTTGTTACCGATCCGGATTTTATATTATTAGATGAACCCTTTGCGGGTGTAGATCCTATTGCAGTAGAAGATATTCAGGAAATCGTATCTGAACTACAGTATCGCAACATTGGCATTTTTATTACCGATCATAATGTGCACGAAACACTTGCTATTACGGATCGAGCATACCTTATGTTTGAAGGCAATATCCTAAAAGAGGGCTCGGCTAATGAACTAGCTGACGATGAAGAAGCCCGGCGCTTATATCTGGGCGACCAGTTCCGATTAGATCGTTATAAATCACAAGAAGAATAATTTTTTTGATTATAATGGAAGAAATTAACGTAGAAGATTTCAAAGAAAAAATAGAGAACAACAATACTGTTCTTTTGTTGGATGTCCGCGAACCTTTTGAACAATACCAGTCCAATATTTCCTATGACAACTCCACACTCATTCCAGTAGGAGAGCTGGGAGATCGCCTTGATGAGATCGAAGATCACAAAAATGGTGAAGTTGTCTGCATGTGCAGAAGTGGAGGACGCAGTGCTGATGCTTGCAAATTACTTGAAAAAGAAGGATTTGAAAACGTCAAAAATCTCAAAGGCGGTATTAACGAGTGGGCCAAAAAAATCGATACCAGCCTGCCGGTATACTAAGAAGAAACTGATGAATCTTTCGCTAGCGCTTTTTGACAAATTCTGTTAACCCGGTCTTGGCTGGCTATATGGATGGTATATGCTGTGCCAGGTTTATTCCCCATTCCATCTATACTCTCATTGCGGTATTCCATTTTACTTGAGCGTTTACTCGATGCAGAGAAGTGCACTTCACGAACTCCCGATTCTCGTATGATCTCCCGAACAGTAGCTTCATTAATACCACAACCGGCCATAATTGAGATACGATCTCTGGCCCTTGCTACCAGTTCTGTTATTGTGGAAAGGCCCTCATATGCTTGCGCTTGTTGACCTGAAGTGAGAATACGATCAAAACCAGCTTTAATACAACTTTCCAGTGCCTGAAAGGGATCACGAGCCATATCAAAAGCTCGATGACAGGTTACTTGCAAAGGGCGGGCCAACTCAATCAGCTCTTTACAACGTGCAAGGTCCAGGCTACCGTCAGCAGAGAGAATACCGAACACAACGCCATCCAGACCAAGATCTTTAAAACGCTTGATATCACGCTTCATCGCATCAAACTCATTATCCGTATAGCAAAAATCACCTTCGCGGGGGCGTATCATCACAAAGATTGGGATATCAAGCCTGTTTTGTACTACTTCTGCTATCCCCAAAGAAGGAGTAGTACCACCGCCTCCCCGATTACCACATAGCTCTACCCGGTCAGCTCCGCCAGTCTGGGCATTTAATGCCGATTCAATATTATAAACGACAACTTCGCTAGTCAATCTAGCCCCACCTATTACACCATGGCCGCGATCTGATTCAACAGCTCTTCATTGCTGTCCGTATTTTTTAGCACCTTAAGCAGGCTCTGCATTGATTCTTTAGGCGATTTCTTTAACAAGTAACGACGCACCATATTCCGCTCTTCCATAGAATCACCAATAAACTTGTCTTCATTTCTGGTGCCCGATGCGCTAATATTAATAGCCGGATAGATACGATCATTCGCCAGTTCCCGGTCTAATACTAACTCCATATTACCTGTCCCTTTAAACTCTTCAAAGATAAGATCATCCATTCGAGAGTTTGTCTCAATCAGGCAAGTCGAAATAATCGTCAAAGAACCGCCACCTTCTATTTTTCGTGCAGATCCAAATATCTTTTTGGGGATCTCCAAGGCACGAATATCAAGACCGCCAGACAAAGTTCGTCCACTACTTTCCTGAACATTGTTGTAAGCACGTCCCAAGCGAGTAATAGAATCGATAAGTAGCACTGCATCATCGCCCATTTCAGCCTTACGCTTCACATAGCCCAAAGCGAGCTCTGTAACACGTATATGGCTTTCTGTTGGCTTATCATTTGAAGAGGCAAAAACTTCAGCATCGGTCGTACGCAGGAAGTCGGTAACTTCTTCAGGACGCTCATCTACCAACAATACCCCGGTACTAATATCGGGATGGTTTTTGGTCAGACTTTCGGCAATTTTCTTGAGTAATACTGTCTTACCGGTACGAGGAGGTGCTACAATGAGTGCACGCTGCCCTTTACCGATAGGAGATACGAGATCCATTACCCGCATTTCAATATTTTCAGAATCAACACCGAGTTTGATATGCTCTATCGGCATGATGGGTGTTTGTAGCTCAAATCGGGTTGAACGTTGCCATTCCATAGGATCACGCCCATTTATCTTTTCTATAGAATAGATATGGCGGTGACCATGACCGTCTTCTTCGTATTCACCTTCGATTTCAAGCCCCGGGCGCAAGTTATGCTTCTTCACCTCATGGGGTTTCAGAAATGGATCACTCGGCTCATAACTGAACTCATAATCTTTTTCTCGAGCGAAACCATAGCCTTTAGCATTAATTTCTACTACGCCCTTATATCGTCCGGCGACTTCAACATTGTGATTTTCATTAAACCTAGGGACGAAAGCATTTTTCTTATTTTTCCGACCCCGATTATTATTTCGTGAACGTCCCATGACATCCGTAAATTTTGCTTGATACCCAACATTCTGTATGCAAATTTAAATCGACTTTTGCACGCAGAAGGTAGGAGTTGTAGTTAAGTTTCTTTATTGAGAAGAGAAGAAGGAACAGTGCAGCTATAACTGCTGCACTGTTAAATTGTAAAAAGTAAGATAAGAATCTTTGCCGATATTTAAAATTTATCGGACTTTTGTAGTTTCATTAATCCACCCATAGCACTTGCGCAGAGATGAATCAATCTTAAAGTCCTCACCTTCTTCAAGTGGTGGCTTCCAGAAAAATTTCTCTTCATTAGTTAAAATAACAGAGCTATAAGACTTGTACTTTCTTTGTACTTCGTTAGCCGTGTTAGGATCAATTTGCTTTGCTTTATCCAAATAGTCAAGCACTAACCAATATACCGTTTTATCTTTACGATCCATTTTACGGTCACTGCTACATTTGCTTACCGATTGTGCGTAAACATCCGCAATCTGAATATATGGTTCGCCCCAATCACCATCAAAGTTAGTAGCTGAACGAGCATACTCACGAGCATCTCTAAGCTCCTCCATATTTAAATACGCATCAGAGATTTTGAGAGCTATTTCTGCCCTCTGCTTATCTGTTTTGGCTTTCTCCATTGCTTCTTTCAAATATTTAATAGCCATTTTATTTCTGGCATTGCTAATTGCAAAATCAGCAAGAGCTATTGTATTCTCATAATTAGGGTTCAGTTCATAAAGCTTTTCACTTGTCTTACGAGCCTCCTCTATCATTTCCTGCTCTTCATACAGATCACGCAAAGACTTTAGTACCTCTGTATTTTCAGGATTTTCTTTTAAACGCCCTTCTAAAAACGTGAGACGTTCTTTAGGGGAATCGAATAACTGATTCCGCATCTTATTAAATGCATCTTTTACTTTTTCAGAGGCATAGGGTTCTGCCTTTTTCATAACGGCCAGTGCTTCATCCTTTTTATTTTGACCGATCATTTCTTGCAGCATAACTTGTATGTAATAGCCATTACCATAATTAGTAAACTCTTCATACTTTAGATCAAATGCCTTTTTATAATTCTCAGCCGCCTTAACAGATGCATTATCAAGGACGCTGGCAAACTTTTGATAAAGTCGCCCTCTGCTTATATACCAACTGTAGTGATCGTCTTTCGCATCTGGATACTTTTCAAACATTTTATCAGAAATAGTCAGCGCAGTATCAAGATATGCTTCTTTTAACGAAGGATCTTGCTTCTTTTCAGCAATTCCACTGTAAACTTTAACCAGCCGTTTTAGATTTTTTTTGAGCTCAAATCGGGGATGCCCTTTAATCTTTTCTGGCATCCCTTGCCAAATCCATCGGCCAAATTTTGCAGCTCTTTCATGTGCTTCATTCCTGTAACTTTCATAAAATAGAGAGTAGGCCGCAATTTCCTGAAGACCATTTGGAGGCTTTACAGACGTTGATTTTTGGGCCATTGTTATGCCACTCCCAAACAGCAGCAAGGCAACTATAAGTGATAACTTCTTCATAATTCAGATATTTTGGTACATGTGTTTCAAGTTATAAACTGTATATATACAATTTTATTTCAATTTGGGACGAAAGAACATAATTTCAGCAAGATTTACTGATAATTTCATGCCCCATATTTGTTCTTTGATCAAATTCAATGAATTTGTTCCCCGAATTCCATACTCAAAACTTAAATCAATCGATGAAGCTGAGTTTGGTGAACGAATCCCCAGCCCAAGCGAAAACTTTAAGGTACTAATATTTTTATTGTCTATTTGTAAATGTCCTGTATCAAAAGAAGTACCTATGCGATATTTAAATTTAGACAAAAACTTGTCTGACCCAGAACGGTATGGCAAATATTGCATTCCCAGCCCCATCTTATAACGATCTACAAAAGAAGTGCCTGTTTGAGAAAGATCTTCCAGATCATTTCTATAGTCAGACCAACCTTGATATAAACCCTCGGCTGCTAGTATAATTAAATTATTCGGCCGGTAACTTAGCCCACCACTTACTTTCATTGGCAATTTAATTGTACCCTCGCCTAACTCAATAGGGTCTAAAGTTTGTATAATTTCTTCTGACTCTTTTTCTTGACTCGCGGAAATGGATACAGGAAGGCTTACAGCAACCCCCAGCCCTAATTGATCCCCTTCACTAAAGAGATCAGGGAAACGGACATGTGCCCCAAAACGATTTCCAAGCCCAACGCCCGAAGTTTTATAAGTATAGCTTACCGTATTGTAGCCGGACGTTAAAATATTGCTCACGTACTTATCATTATGTGACAGAAACACAGCAGAGGCAGCGTAACCGATAGATAAGTTTTTGTTTATTTTCCAACCAATACCTAATTCAGCACTATTCGTACCACCGCTACCTTCATTTTCAATAGCATATTGCAAAGTATCCTGGGTTGTCCCTCTACTAACTATCTGTTGCTTAAAGTCGAAATTTCGATAATTAGTCTCTGAAACAGGTGCAAATGATCCTGAAATCCCTAATACACCTCGAATAATTGGCAGTTGTAATTGAAACTGCTGGACTCCAAAATCTAAATTAGTAACACTACTGTTGTTAGAAGAAGCATGATATGAAGTAATTCCAATTCCTCCTGCTCCTAAACCGTAAACCGTGTTACCCCAATGCGCAGGATTAGCAAGGTTCCCGACATTATTCTGGTTAAAAGAGACTCCCAAAAGGCCCGATGACCTAGAAGAGGTATTAGCTATACTTACTGGATAGCCAACTCCCAACTTGGAATATACAGAACCGGTACTGGCCTTGCTCTCAATTGAAGATTGAGCCCATGCTAAAGAGTTAATGAAACAAAAAACTAACGCTATAAATGCTAATTTTTTCAATATTAATTGGAACTATTTTTTAACGAAGTTATAATAAGTTTCGGACGTTTTTCTACTGAAGCTTCATTAGTATGGATAATACTGGTTCTTATGATTCCATCATTATTTAAGGTAATTACGAACTTCTTATTATCCTCTAAACCTTCAGCTAATATTCTCTGAACTTGGGGCGTAACCTGAAAATGGAACGCGTCATCCTCAGTTGAATAAAATCCGTTAGTGACAGGATTACCTGGTGCAATATTTACTGGCAGTTGATCTGAATCAACTAAATGAAGCTGTGCTCTTTCTGATTGGGGGCGAGATAACCCAGCCTGTAAAGACTGCTCCATTAAGTCTGAATCTTGATAGAAAACCAATTCAGCTCTTGAAACATCTGGCGCCTGAACATCAACTGATGACAAATCAAGGTCAAAAGTTAATATTTGTTCTTTAGTACTATACCATTTCGTAACACCTGATGGTAGTGCTTTTTCATTTCTTTCTAACATATAAGCCCGTTCGTGAGTCCTAACAGAAAAGGTATCCTCCTCAACAGGATTTTGAACTACAAACTTTGTTCTGGAAACGTTAGGAGCGATAATTTTTTTACCATTAGTTGGCACAAGTGCTAGTCCAAAAACATTTCTCTTATATAAAGAATCAGCATTTGCAGTATCAGCATAAGACCTATACATCTCAACCCAATCATCTGGCAAAGGTACATCTATTGAATCAACGCCCCCAATTGAAAATGAGGCAATGGGCCCGTTATTAGTATCTAGTTTAATATCATCTCCTAATCGAGTTGACTGACTACGCCATGCTTCATCAACCTTATAGATATCAAAATGCTGTTCTGCAAGTGAGTCGCCATACGCCTTTCCTCCATCCAAAATAACTCGCATCAACATTTTAGAGTTACTGGTTAGAGAATCATCCCTTACCTTACTAGGCAATGAGGGCTTAATCAAGCCGGTAGCCTTTATATTTCCCAATAAAGGATCATCAAATTCACCGGCAGAAAAAAACGGATAACCACCCGAATAGAAATTAAAATTTCTAGATTCTAGATTGCTAACACCTAAAGTATCAATGACAAGATCGGCTTTTTCATTGCCAATATCCTTACCTAGTGATCCTGGATTTTCACAACCCGCTAACCCTATAAGGGCAACTAGTAAAACTATTAAAGAAAATGTGCTTGCACTTTGAAAGGCACTATTCATTATGTTCTGCAACGAAATACGACTATATATTTATTTATGATTCTTCTGTTTCCTCTTCAACACCAGCAATCTCGTCATAATAAGCGGCAAACTTATCAGAAACGTCTTCAGGGGAGCCCTGAATTTTCTTGGCATCAATCTCTAATTCTCCAAACAGCTCATCCAATTCATCTGTAATATGGTTTCCGGTAACCACATAGTCAGCATATTTTAAGCCGAGTGTTCGCAAGTCAACGCTATCACCTTCAATAAGACTGTCACGATCCACGGAATCGGGCAATCCGACCAGATCTAACAACTTCTTATCAAACACTCCATTATTTTCTGGGTGGTGAATGTTATAAATAACCTTTGTATCCTTGAAAAGGTCCAGATCGTTGTACTTTGCTTTAGCTAACAACGGAATAAGCCCGGCTGCCCAATCATGACAATGAATAATATCAGGCTCCCATCCTAATTTAGCGACCGTTTCAAGTACCCCTTTGCTATAAAAGACAATACGCTCATCGTTATCATCGTAATGTTCATTACTGTCAGGGTCCATGAACATCGCCTTACGTTCAAAGTAAGTATCATTATCTAAGAAATATACTTGCAGCTTTGCATTTGGAATGCTAGCTACCTTAATACGCATACTCTCAATCTTTTCTCCTACTTCGACCTCAATACCAGAAAGACGAATTACTTCGTGGAGACGATTTCTGCGATCATTAATGGTACCATACTTAGGCAACAAGATACGAATTTCGTATCCTTTATCTTGTAGGGATGCCGGCAAGAAACGCAACAGATCGGCTGTATGTGTCATGCGGGCAAAAGGAGATATCTCAGCAGCAGCGTATAAAACTTTCATAGATAAGTACTAATGAATTCGTTGGTATTTTATTGTTTACTCTTTTGACTCGCTGTCTTCCGAGTCGGCATAAAGTTGGTTCATCTCTTCATCATCAAGCGAATAAAAGTCGAATAGTGTATCGCTTCGAAGACCAAGACGCAATGTTTCAACAGGAATAACTTCCGAAGGTTGGACATTTCCTAAATTAACATTACTTCCAAATTTTCGAATAAACCAAACTTGTTGGGCTTTTTGAGGAGCTTCAAAAATCAGGTTTTCTACCGGTACCTGGTCAGCTATTTCATCGATAAGCCCAGAACGGACTTCACCGTTAGGTCGAAACACACCAACTGTGCCGCTCTCACGAGCTTCACAGATAATCTTCCAAGCTCCGGCATCGAGCTCGCGCTCAATCATTTTCACCCACTTATAGGGAGGAATAATATCATTCGGGTTTTTACTTCCGATTTCTGACAATATTGTAAAATGCTTGCTCATTCGTTGGATAATCTCAACCTTGCGCTGATCAGACAACCAAATTGTTCCATTTGAGACTTCGGCATGCTCTATATTAAACCTGTCGAGCAGTTCCATATATGCATCAAGCTGATCGCGTAATACATATGCCTCAAATAGTGTTCCTCCAAAATATACCGGGATATTAGCACTAGAATAGACAGCCAGCTTCTCCTCTAAATTCTGAGTAACATAGCTGGTTCCCCATCCGAGTTTAACAATATCGATATAATTGGAACAAGATTTGCAAAAGTCCTCAACTTCTCGAACGCTTAGCCCCTTATCGAGGACAAGCGTCATTCCTTTTTCACGAGGTTTTTCTGTACGCTTTGGGAGATGGTTTAGCTTAAAAGCCATTGAGCATTATAATTTTGACAAATTAAACGAACAAAGATACTAAAATGAAGGTTGTTAATAAAGTGCAGACATATCTTTCTTCAAAAAGAAATAGTTATAATAGGAAAAGGAGTTATAAGTGACTCTCATTACCCGACATTTCGCGCTCTGGTTTTAATATAAGCGCAGAAAAGGAAGATAGCCAAATATACTGCCCTTCCATACTTCCATAATGTCCTCCTCCGTTATCTCCGCCGTAAAAATGAGAATTGCTATTAAAAATTGTGCGATATTGCACTCCCAGGAAGGGACCCAATGAATAATCCGTTATCTCATGATCAGAGAAGTTAAAAACAAATAACAGATGATTTGAAGGGGCTTCGGCTTTTCGTAAAAAGGCAAACACAGAAGGGGTCTCCTCTCCTAGTTCAATCCATTCAAATCCATCGGCTTCACGATCATACTGATGCATAGCCGGCTCATTTTGATACAACAGGTTCAACTTAGTCACTAACTGCTTCACTCCCCGATGCTGCTTATGATCCAGCAAATGCCAGTGCAATCCTCTACCTTCAGACCATTCGCTGGTCTCAGCAAATTCTCCGCCCATGAATAATAGTTTTTTGCCGGGATGACCATACATATAAGTATATAATAATCGCAGGTTAGAAAATTGCTCTTTTTTGCTACCGCTTCCCTTTAAAAGCAGGGGCCTTTTCATATGTACCACCTCATCGTGGGAGAGCGGCAGCACAAAGTTCTCTGAATAGTTGTACATCATCGGGAAGGTTATTTTATTAGAATTCCCTGCACGTTCCCATGGAGATTTTTCAAAATATTCGAGCGTATCGTTCATCCAGCCCATATTCCATTTATAGTCAAAGCCCAACCCTCCATGATGTACCGGTGTGGTCATTCCCGGCCATGACGTCGATTCTTCGGCAAACGTTAGTATGCCCGAAAATTCACGATGAATTACTGTATTAAAATCCTTCAAAAACTGTATGGCCTCCAGGTGTTCATTGTCGCCATGCTTATTGGGTGACCACTCGCCGGGGCCTTTTGAATAATCTAAATAAAGCATCGAAGCCACAGCATCTACTCGAAAACCGTCGATATGAAATTTCTCACACCAGTACCGGGCATTAGATAACAAAAAGTTGCGAACGCCCTCCTTACTATAGTCAAAAATATAAGTTCCCCAATCTTTCTGTTCCCTTTTTTTGGGGTCGGCATATTCGTAGAGAGGCGTTCCATCAAACATTTGCAGACCATGCTCATCTTTGGGAAAATGCGCCGGCACCCAATCCATAATTACCCCAATACCATTCTTATGGCACTCATCTACGAAATACATCAAATCTTTTGGCTCTCCCAACCGGCTGGTAGGCGCAAAATATCCCATCACCTGGTACCCCCAAGAAGGGTCGTGAGGGTACTCTGCAATAGGCATCAGCTCAACATGGGTAAAACCTGTTTCTTTGACATAGGGAATCAGCTCATGTGCTAACTCACGATACGTAAGATATTCATTATCCCCTTTTCTTTTCCACGAAGGCAGATGAACCTCATAAATTGAAATAGGTGTTCTGAACGACTGCCGGTCTTCTCGTTCTGCCAACCATTGCTCATCGCTCCATGTATATTCATTCGGGTTATATACTAGTGATGCTGTTTTGGGTCGCAGCTCCATACAATGTGCATAAGGATCTGTTTTTAGAAATGGCGCAGCATCTTTTTCTGCTTTCAGCTCATACTTATACAATGTCCATTGGTCCAAATCCGGAACAAAAGTTGTCCATATTCCCGTAAATTCATCCTTTTGCATACGATTCTGACGACCGTCCCAATTATTAAATGGGCCAACAACACTTGCGCTATAAGCAGCAGGAGCCCAAACAGCGAAATACACTCCATCATCGGTTAGGTGTGCACCTAAATATCGATATGCGGTATCCAATTGGCCAGCTTGCCAACACTCTTTATCCATTTCAGCAAGCATCTTTTCCATAATCTAATCTTAAGTGAACCAAAACTTTAGCAAAATATTAACAGTTGAAACCAAACTTAAAAAACCAATCACTGCTTTTATATAGTTCTTTTTGTAATCACACATAATTTGCCTTCTGTACCTAAAACAAAGTGCTATAAAAGGCGTTTGCATAAGGTTTAGTAGGTGTTCATAACCTATCAGAAAAAATAAAATTACCTAAAACATTTTATTACCTGACTGTATTTTTCAGCTTACCCCTTGTGCTCTCTTTTAATATAAGCAATAAAACCAGCATATAGAGAAAGACACTCCCAAAAACAGGACCTCCAACAACCCCTCGGATGAAACAATCAGGACTGGCATTGCCCAACACTCCTCTTTTAATTACCAAAAACCTTGACACCAAGCACTCATAGTGCACCATTTACGATCTTAATACTTATTTTTCAATGGGCAAACAGATATGCCGAGCACCTATGAGTACTAAGACGATATACTATACGAAACCTGGCAGGCTCTATCCTGACTCCTATAGCCCCCTTAGAAAAGCCGACCAGGAGACTTTTCGCCGCCTAGTACAAAAACTTTATGTTAAGATGACTGCTGAAAAACATTCTTAAAGGGGACATGAATAAGTATTACAACAACTTTTTACTATTTTTTCCTTTCTACATATTCAATAGATATTTCAATCCTGATTCATTAAAAAGTAACTGTAAATCCCGATAAAACAATGTAGCTATTATAACAAGAACACAGTATCATCACCCTATTACTCTTTAGTTTTAGCCTTCACCTTCCATTGATTGTACTGTTGTTGACGGCTTGTAACTTTCTTCAGGTAATTGCGAGCCTCTGCATATTCTAAATTCTCTCTCAAAAAGTTATAGTTTTCTTCTGGACTCATCTTGTTTATTTTCGGAAACGCCCGTGACAAACTCGTATCCCCGGTATAAGCAACCGCAACATTTCCGGCCCCTGTATTATAAGCACTGATCATCAAATATTGCCGCGTCTTATCATCCTCAGCTCGTGAAAAATAGTTTGATGTAAGGATATCGATGAAGGTGCAACCCATCTGAATATTATTACTGGGTTGGAAAAGAAATTCTTTGGTAGGAATACCATCTTTATTAAATATCTTTCGGTAAGCATCACGGCCTCCGGTACTGGGAACTAACTGCATCAGGCCATAAGCATTAGCATGTGATGCAGCCGTAGGGTTGAAGTATGACTCTACATGTATGATAGCAAAAACCAAGGCTGGGTCAATATTGTGCTCTTTAGCAAATTTATACACATCCTCTTCCACTTTTCTAGCCCGCTTTTGTACATGATTATTGGCCAGTTTCAAATCTACATATACCACATATCGAGTAGCTCCGTCATCTCCCTTTACCTCTTTTGTTTTTGTTTCCTTTTCAGCAACCTTTTTGGTGTATTCATCAACTGTTTCATCCTCCGATTTAGGTAACTGATCATCTAATACCGGCTCTTCAGTCACATCTTTATTAGGCAGTTTATCCGTTTCGAAGCCTTCACGCGTACCTTTAGACTTCACAGCCTGAGCCGTTTTTTCAGGCATATCTTCCTTTATCCGTTCAGCTTCTTCTTTACTTTCTGCCAACACTTCTACTTTGGCCGAACCTTTCTCAAAATCTGCAGAAATCCGAAGGTTTCCATTCTCCTTATACTCTACCCATTGTTTATTGGAACGTTCTTTAAAATCACCCCATTTTTGTTTCATCTCCTCCTTGAACTTCCGAAACTCCTCTTGGTAGGCTTCCCGATACTCCTCATATGCTTCTTCGGAGTTAGCAACCCCGTTTTCAAAATTCTGGCGATATTCTGCATACCCTTCCTGATACTTTTGGCTCCAATCTTGATAGCTTTCCTGGGCTTGAACCGCAGTGGGGATGGCCCCAAATAACGTAATAAGACAAACTAACAAAGCATATTTTTCAAACCGGAAAATATAATCTAGATGTTCCATAACTTTTTACTTTAGCTGAAATGCACACTTTTATTTGCGAAAACTCTCCTGAAATAATTTGAAAACAAAAAAGCACTCAGCCCGGTCATAGCATTTCCGGACCGAGCGCCTTATTAATTACTATTATATCCGTTAAGAGATCAATTTTCCGAAGGCATATTTCCATTCTCCATATCTTCGATAGATTTCTTCATATCTTCAAATGCCTTCGAAGCCTTGAATTTGGTATAGAGCTCTTCATCTCTGGAAAGAGTATTTTGAAGCGCCTCATCAAGTGCATTAGCAGCCTCTCCAATTGGCATTCGCATTAAAAGAATAACCTCATATTTATTTCCGCTATCCGTCTTTGTAAAGTGGCTCTTATGTACCTCTACTCCACTGAGTTTCTGCTGTGCCACTGATTTTGATACATCAGTAAAAACCTGGCGATAATTACTGTCTTCACCGGCCGTAGTCTCTTCAGAGAAGTTCTTTTGCATGGTACTCACTTCTGCCTGAATTTTTTGTGCTATTGCAGCATCACCGTTATTCATAGCCGAGGTACGTGCAATTCGTCGCCTCGAAGATGTAGCTTCTCCAATAGCATACATATACTCACTATCACTGCTTGGTGGATTCATATACCAGTTAGGTAAATTACTTTCCATTTCAGTGTTTTCTGATACCTCCTTAGAGCTGCTACAACCTAAAAGTAGCATCCCTGACATAAAAACTGCTAGTATTATTTTTAACTTCATAATGGTCCCTTGTTTATTTGATGATTGAGGTTATTTTTTCAAAATGATCTTAAAAAAAGCTACTCCGAATAATTATTTTTACAAATCTAATATTAAAACTGCACATTATTAAATTGATAAAATTCTAATACTATTTTATCGAAAGCAATTCTTCGTTAATAAAAACGGGGAACTCTGAAGATATCTTTTGTTGGATTGCCTGAGTAGTACGTTCTTTAGCATTGGCTTTATTCATCCCTCCTTCGCGCCCCCGCGCAGAATATGTACTAAAATAACTACCGGTTTCCCTATTTTGAGCTTCTACCTGAAAAGACCACTGCAAGAATTTGGCATTTTTACGTCCCATATCTATAGGCTCCATCGTTAGGTTAAGAGCAATCTCAACTACCGAATTCTCGGGAGTCTGTGAAATTGTGAACCCTTCATTTTGTAACTGACGATTTAGCGTTGAGCTGACTTCTTGGGGGATTTCTTCACCTACTATATAAACAGTACATTCTTTTTTCGCATCTCGATAGGCCTGGGAGATAGCCGGCACAGACATATCCTCACCAATCCCCTGGGTAGTATGTGAGGTTAGCACCGCTCGTTGATTAGCCAGCATTTTGTTCATTCGGGCATTCATTAATGCTTGCTTCATATAAATCAGCTGTTCCAGCTTACTTTCTGTTTGGGTAGCCTTTTTTTGAAAAGACTTAATAGCACTCTGCCTCCTGTTAATCTCTTCAGTATATAATTGAGAAGTTTTCATTCTGTCCATGACGGCCAAGGCATAATAAGTTCCATTATCGGCCTCATAAACTTCTTTGACCTGTACATTTTTCATTTGCTGATCAGATTCAATATTTGAATCTGTAATCAAATATGTACGCTCCTTTACTTTTGTTTCCCCCGTAGAGCTACTGGTTTCCTCAAATTCCTGAACCGTATTTTCATTCACCTCTACCTCTGAGACAAATATTTTTGCAAGGTTAGCATGCGCCTGATTTTTAGCTTCCTGGCGAGAAATAGCCGACCCTACTGCCATCAAATATTGCTGATTACTAAACTGCTCATCTGGGTTATTCACCCATGTTGGCAACTCTTTACTACTACTTTCGCTCTGAGCCATCGTTGCACAAGAACTACTGATCATTGCCATCAACAACAAGAACGAAAATGGAAGCAGCAACAACGAACCAAGTTTTTTAATGGTCATAACCATAAACCTATAATATTAATTAGAATAAATTGATGTTACCGGTTCTAGACGTTCACCATCACTCAGGGTAACTGTTTTTTTCTCTGAAAAAAGTAGTTCACCGCTAGTCGCATAATAATTAAAAGCTACCTGATGCTTTCCCGGAGGTAATTTGAAGAGTGTAGTATGGACTTTGCCGGGCATAGTTTGCCATCCCCGCAAGTCTGCCTGCTCAGAAGCTTCTCTCACCTGGCCTGCCAAAAGCCCGACAGCATCAGCCAACAGTTCACCACCTTCTTCTTCCGCAGCATCAGATACAGCATCTTCTCCTACCGACTTCAAAATACCACGAACCGTTGCCCGTGCCACAATAATAGGTTTTTTAATTTTAAAAGTCTCCCGAGCCACCTTATCCATCTCTTCAATCATCGGAAGCGACAAACTGGTAGTATCATTAATCACCACCTCTACATTTGTCACTTGCGAAGGCTGCATATCCAATTTAGGAATAGCAATCTTTAGTCCTGTTTGGTCACCAACTGATGGAATAACCAGGCTATTATCCACTTTTTTCGGCCCATTACCACAAAAAGCAGTAAAAACCATATTATATTGGCTAGGATCATCGATTTTGTTAAAAGTGGAGTCGAATTGCACACGAGAATCCGGTAACATCTGATGGTTTTTAATAGCTCCTTTTAACTTTTCTAATTCAATACGTGCATCATCTGGTTTGTCTGATTTAGCATAGAGTATCCCTGAAAGGTAACGTCCAAAAGGGCTATCATGAATCTGTGAGGTACCGGCCTTCCACTCAATCTCCTTACTGGTCGTATCAGCCTTACTCATTGAAGTTGCGAGGTCACCATATTTACTTTCTGCTTGCTCTAGCTTATGAACAATGCGACGAGCTTCAATAAGAGCACTCTCATACTCACCCATCTCTAAATAGCTCAAACTTTTAAAACTATTTAGATACACATCTTCATAAACTTCACCATTGTAGGCTAGTTCGTTATCATTCAATAAAAAGGCTTTGAGCCCCATCTTCATGCTTTTAGTGAAGAACTGATCCATATACTCTTCTGCATTTGAAAAAGCCTCTACACTCTCTTCATGATCTCCCTGGAAAAAATCTATTGTACCCATTTCAAGGGCGTATATTACCCTGTCCTTGTCTTGGTATATTTCATTATCTTTCAATGAATCTGCAATAAACTCAGCGCGCTCGTAATTACCCGCATTAAAATGAGTGCGCATCTGCTTTTGCCCACTTACAAGTTTTTGTGACGTACAGTTTGTTACCAAAACAGAAATGCAAATTGCAAACAACACTCTTGATAGAGAATAGTATTCCCTCATAGCCTTATAAATTTTATAAAACTTATAATTTTTAAATATGTGATAAAATCACACCCCTATAATAAGTAGGCCCCACACACTGCCTAAAGTATTACTGCTAGTGCATCTCAGATCTTTTACAAATTGATAAATATTAATCTAAAGACACAGCTAGGATGCACTTAGCTTTTATACCCTTAAGAACCAACTAAAACTATTCTTCTGTTACCACTTAACCTTATCTCGCTGAACCAACTTTTTAATTTCTTTATCTTCGATCCAAACCTTTTGGTTTTTCTCTACATCAATAAGCTCTAATGTAACTTTATAAAACTTAGCTGCTTTTGTACCATCCATGCTCTGATCAACGTTCGCATCAATATTACCTACCAGCATGTAATCGGCACCTAACTCTTTTGCTAAAGAAGCAGCCGACTCAAAAGTAGCATGCTGTTGCTGATCCATTCGTTCTTCACGGATTTGCTTTCGCTGATCTGCATCGGCGACCATGCTAACCTTCGGGCTATTAACAATAATTTTTTCTATCTCTTTAATGAAAATATCGGTTTGAATATGCTCCATGGTATTATTGTTGATATTCCCGACAATAAGTACCGGTTGGTCACCTGCATTTTGCATCCAACCTGCAGAAAGAATATTGGTAGTCATCTTATCAGCTACCCGACGTGCATCGGTATCATTCCATTTTCCTGATAGATCTGTCTGTGTATCAGAGTCAACCCTTGTCACCTTACTGCTGGTACTACAGCTGATGGCAAATAGTGTAAAAAATAGAATTACTGCAACTTGTATACTTTTCATAGAATCACTCTTGAAATTTATATTTTATTTTACCCCGGTTAAGAAAAAACACATGATTTTACTTTTTTTCAAATCAAATACGAAAACAAATCAGGTGCCATTCCATCCTGACAAATGAGTGGATTAAAACTTTCATTTGAATACTAGACTCTCTTTACACAACTTTTTGAATGTTGTATGAGTCGTTTTATTATACCATCTTTTAATGTAATCAGCATCCAGGGAGCTAAAAAATAACTAAGTAACAACAACGGGATTACTTTCATGAGAAGATTACCATCCAGCAATAAACTTTTACTTTTTCCACTCTTTTTAATTCTATTCTCAATAGTTCTTGTTAACAAAAGCAAGGCACAAGAAACGTTCGAAGAATGGAAACAAAATTACCTCGAAGAGTTCCAGAAGTTTCAAAATAAATATGACAAACAGTTCCATAAAACGCTGCAGAAAGAATGGAAAGAATTTGCAGCAGAACGCAGTCCGGAGTTCTATAACACCCCCAAACCGGATATTATCCCAACAGTAAAAAGAGAAAAATCGGATACTCCAAAAACAACCGTTGAACTGGAGCAACCTAGCCCCAACAAACCTAAGACTACTACCCTATCTAAAACTGAAAAAAAGAAGAAAACGCAGAAACCATCCTCCGATCAAAAAAAGCAAAAAGTAACAGATACCGGTGTCTCAAAGACTGGTATTACACCCACTTTTGAACCCAATGTTAAAAAAGCAAAAGTACAAGAAAACAGCCTCACCTTTTTCGATATCCCTATACAATACAAGTACTATACTGCCTACAAAAAACAGATGCAGAACGAGGTTGGACAAAATGCGATCTCAAAATTTTGGAAACATTTAAGTACCAAAGACTATCCTTCCTTTTTAAAGCAAGTGCAGCAAATACGTTCACAACTATCCCTTAACGACTATGGGTATGCTCAATTACTGTATAATATTGGAAATCAAATTTATGGGAGTCAAACACCAGAATCCACGCTCTTTACCTGGTTTATGTTAACACAATCGGGCTTTGGTACCCGTATCGCCTATAATAAACAGCAAGTATACCTACTTATTAAGGTAGCACCAGACGTTTTTAAAACAACCTATTTTCCTATTGACGGATCCAAATTTTACGGATTAAATCTAAGTGGCTCCCAATCTGATCTGCCTTCCAACCTATTTACCTATGAAGGCAGTCATCCTAAATCAAAAGAAAAAGAATTAAGCCTGTTCTTTACCAAGCGACCGGCCTTGCCAGGAGAACAAGAACAGCGATCTTACAGCTTTAGCTATCGCGATACCAGCTACACTTTTAAACTTCCTATTGATAAACAGATTGTCAATTACATGAAGAACTATCCAAAGGCCAAACTGGAGCTATATTTCAACAGCCGGATTGATGGGCCCACCCATAAAGGCCTACTCAATGCTCTTAGGCCCCTTTTAGACGACAAAAATGAAGTAGAGAAAGCAAATTTATTACTTAGTTTCGTTCAAAAAGCTTTTAAATACCAGACCGATCAGGAACAGTTCAATGTTGAAAAAAAGATGTTTCCTACAGAAACACTTTATTATCCTGCCAGTGATTGTGATGACCGCACAATTCTATTTTCCTATTTAATAGAACACCTTACCAATCTGGATTATATTATTATTCGCTATCCGGGACATTTAACTCCGGCCGTACATTTTCCGGACACACCACCTCAAGGTCCCAAAGTAGACTCTCCAATTAGCTATAACGGTAAGGCATACTATGTTACCGACCCAACGTATATCAATGCTAATGCAGGTATGATCATGTCCAAATATCGCAGTACTCCACCAGCCGAAACCTTTGACTTCTAATGAGACCTACTTTTCAAATTCGATAAACGCCTCTTCAATATTTTGGGGCTTTGGGGTAAACCGGCTTACCGCCCAGGTAGCCAATAAACTCAGGGCAAATGCAGGGATAAGTTCATAGAGATTATTTTTCAAGACAGGTATATAATACCACACCACTGTAACCGATGTGCCGGTAAACAGACCTGCAAACACCCCTGCCTTGGTTGTACCCTTCCAGTAAAGAGCCAAAATAGAAGTAGGCCCTATAGCGGCTCCCAAACCTGCCCACGCAAACAGTACCAGCCAAAACACCAATTCTTTTGCTAACAGGCTAAAAATGAGGGCAATCCCTACCAGCAACACTACAATAATACGACTATACAGCACTAACTTTTTTTGTGGGATATCCTTGCCCTTTTTAATAATACGATCATATATATCCCGGACTACCGCAGAAGCAGCAACCAATAGCTGAGAATCTGCCGTAGACATAATAGCCGCAAAGATTGAAGCAATTACAATCCCAAACAAAACAGGGGAAAGATGTTCCTGCGCCAAGGCGGGGTAGAGATTTTCGGTATCTGCCACAGGTAACATTTCAACTTCCGGAAAATAGATCCGACCAGCCAAACCGATAAAAAGGGCACCCCATCCCATTACCACATTCCAAATTGTTCCGACAATAGCAGACCAGCGCAACTGTTTTGCATCATCAATGGCCATATAGCGCGAAAGAATATGAGGGTTGCCGGGAGAGCCCAACCCTATCCCCAGAAACCCGAACAAGCCTCCCATGGTAACAGCAAAAGGGTCAACCAGCCCCACCTCCATAGTTATCAGCTCTGATAATACCAATTGTAAACCTCCGGCCTCCCATATTGCGATAAAAGGTAATACCACCAAGGCGAATATCATAAATATTGCCTGAAACATATCCGTTAAACTAACGGCTAAAAAACCGCCTAAAACCGTATACACCATAATAATAGCAGCCGATATATAAATACCGGAAGCCTGAGTGATACCAAAGCTGGAAGCAAAGGCCTTACCCCCGGCCACAAACTGAGCCGAAACATAGCTGACCATAAAAATTAGAAAAACCACCACTAAAGCGATGCGTAGTGATCCATTTTTGTCATTAAACCGTTCGGCAAAAAAGTCTGGGACCGTTATACAGTTATATGTTTCTGAAAAGTTACGTAGTCTACGTGCGTAGTAGAGAAAAAGAAACAGCTCGACCGTTACATAGCCCACTACTGCCCAGACAGCCGAAGCCCCTTGTGAATAGGCCATTCCTGTTACGCCTACCAACAGCCAGGCACTACGACCCGATACTACGGCCGATAGGGCGATAACAAAACGGTTCATTTTTCGACCGCCAATAAAAAACTCACTAATCCCCTCAGAAGAAAAGCGTGAAGAGTAGATACCGATTCCCAGGAGTATTAATAAGTAGCCAACAAAAGCTGCTACAGCATACTCATTTACAGCAATAGAGATAACTTGGGATTCATCCATTATCCCTAAATTTTATTCGATACGAAAGCACAATCGCCAATGCGACGATTGTTACAGGAACACCAAACATCATCAAATAAAATCCAAACATGTAACATTTATTTTTGACAAACGTACTCTAAGTTGGTCAGGTATCAAGAGGCTCGCAAAGACGATTATTCCTGTGATACCTGGCTTAAGGCTGCATTATATTCCTGTAGCTGAATATCCCTAAAGTGAGGCCCCGACACCCATCGGGGCTTTTTTATAAACTATGGGAAAATACCCATCTGCTCGTACATGATACCCACCTTATTGATAGCACTCAAAAAGGCAGCTGTACGTAGATCGATATCATGTTCTTTTCTCAGTTCGTTTAATTCTTTATAAGCATTGATCATTGTTTCCTCAAGACCGGAATCAACCAAATCGTATTCATCTGCTCCACGAGCAAGCCTTCCCATTTCAGCTTCTGTAAACGTCCGGTTTGAAATATTTTCAATCTCATTCAGAATCTTGCGATAACTGCTCTCCTCAAAACGCTTTTCCATACGACCAAATCGAACGTGGGATAAGTTTTTAAGCCATTCAAAATAAGAGACCGTAACGCCACCTGCATTCAAATAATTATCCGGAATAATCAGAGCACCTTTCTCTTTCAGAGTTTGGTGAGCCTTAGCTGTGGTAGGACCGTTAGCAGCCTCTGCAATTATTTTCGCCTGTATTTCCGAGGCATTATCTTCATTAAGTTGGTTTTCTAGAGCAGCGGGAATCAAGATATCGCATTCAGCCTCAAGTACTGATGTATTATTTTCCAGTTCTTTTGTATTCTCAAAACCAATAATTGAACCAGTCTCTTCGCGGTATGCTACCAGTTCTTCCAGGTTAATACCATTTTTATCATAGATAGAACCCTCAATCTCAGCAACCCCAACCATTTTTGCGCCGCCCTCAATCATATATTTAGCAGCATAATAGCCTACATTACCAAGGCCCTGAATAATAAATGTCTTGCCTTCCAGACCTTGCTTAAGGCCAAGCTCTTCCATATCATTTTTATTACTACAGGCCTCACGAACACCAAAATACACTCCACGTCCGGTTGCTTCTGTACGCCCTCGAACTCCGCCCTGAGGAATCGGCTTACCGGTTACGCAAGCTTCCGCATTGATATCTGACTTGAGCTGACGATAGGTATCCAATATCCAGCCCATCTCCCGCGCGCCGGTTCCATAATCAGGTGCCGGCACATCAGAACCAGGCCCAAGAAATTCTTTTTTGATGAGTTCATAGGTATATCTGCGTGTGATCCGTTCAATTTCAGCATCCGAAAAGCGTGATTTATCAATCTTTATGCCTCCCTTAGCTCCTCCAAAAGGCACATCCACAACAGCACATTTATACGTCATCAATGCTGCCAAAGCCATCGTTTCATCTTCATTAACAGTCATACTAAAACGAATACCCCCCTTTGTCGGCAGTTTGTGATGACTGTGCTCAACACGCCACCCATGAATCACTTCGATAGAGCCATCATCTCGTTCCAAGGGGAATGTTATATGATAGACATTATTACATATTTTTATTTGATCAAGTAAACCTTGATTGTAATCTGAAAATTCAGCTGCAATATCAAAAGCACGATTAACCTGGGCAAAAAACTTATAATCAGACATATATAAAGTTCCTCATTTAACAATGAATTTAACGTCCATTGCTACTTATTAGTGATTATGGAATGACAGACAATCGCAATATTCTAAGAGAGTATCAAATAGATTTAGCAAAACTACTTAGTTGAACACGGCAGAATGGATACGTTTCCAGTCTTTGGGCATACCATTGGTTTTCATCAACACAACATTCTTAACAGTGAATCGGATGTAAAACGTTCTTCCCATTAAATTCAGTAACCGTTCCTTTTCCTTTTGAGTAAGATCACCGTATAACAAACTTAGATGCGGCATATAACCTTCCCCATTATCATTAAAAAGGCGTTGTGCTTTTTTATGAACCTCGTTCAGCGTTTCAGACTTCTTTACATGAACAAAAAGCGACTGATAAAACGTATTTTGATAACCGGCCCTGGTAAGCTCTAACTCAAATGGATGTACAGAAGAAGCTAGTGTATTTGTCAGCGTTATCGATTCCGTCTCTGATAGGTTAATACTTCCAAGCAAAGTAACATGAGGCGAAAAGACAGGAGTATCATGTTTTTGACTTAGCTTTTTGATGCGCTCTTGAAGTTCATATGCAATATCGCCAGTGGGCTCAAACCATAGTGAATACTCAGCCGAATCTGTCATCATACCCTCCTCTTTATTAATAAGAATATAAACCTCTTCCCTGCAAGCTAAGAGAGTTTTATTAATCATTCAATGGCAGATACAAATGTAGATGGTCAGCCGTTCCAACATGTCGAATACTTTCCAGGCCTAGCCCTTCAAGGGTTGTAGCCAGCAGCCAATTCTTCCATTCCGATCTTCCTTTGGTTCGCAAATCTACGGCGTGTACGTATCCGTCTTGCTGCACAAAATGCAAAGAGTGTTTTCTTTGGGGCAACCCCATCTTTATATAATCTTCTGGCCTACGCTGTATGTCTGTTACTAAAATATCACTGTCGGCAAGCGTTGCTGTAGAAAGTGCTACGCGCATGATAGGATGTAGCGATCGATAGTAACTGCTTACCTGCTCGGTTTTGGCATTGAGTTCTGAAAAATACAGCAATCCGTAGAGGGTATATGCAGCCACAAGCAATGCAATAGCACCCTGTACATACCTATTCAAGCGCCACCCACTGCTGAATCGAATCTTTAGAAATAGTGCATAACATAACAAGAGCAGTATGGTTGCCAGTAACCCACCCCCGAGCGCCAACCATCCATCAAAATGATACCTACTATACAAATACACAGATGTTCGAATTAATAAAAAGAATGGAGCAACAAAGCTACAAACCACAACCGCTATATATAATATAAACTTCGTTGCGATGTTCGAAGAGTAAGAGCTGGATTCAGAGGGAAAAGGCTCTCCTTTCTTTTCTTCGAGATCTGCTAACTGCCGGTCGAACTGGTTATTTAGCTCAGCAAGCTCACTGGTAGATAGCTTCTTGTTTGAATCTACTGCTGACATAATATATGGTGACTTCTGAAAATTGCTTAGCTTTTTCACGTTTTATATGACAGCATAGTTACAAAATAAAAAAGGGTCCCGGTAAAAACCGGAACCCCGTACATCTCATCACAATCCCTATTGGAATGTAAATAAAAGGAATCAACTTGTCATATTGATCCTCAATAAATATTCTTAATGAACTTAAAACCCTTGCCAGACAGTATATTAAGGCTTAGTGAGATAGAATGCAGTGTTTGTTCTTCTTCTGGGTTAATGAATCTCTTCGCTTTGCTGGTGAAACACATTGAGTATAAACAAGATTGAAAGGCTCCCCAACATAGCAAATAAAAAACCTCCGGGAAGTTGCAAAGCAATGGTAACACCACCCATTACTAACGAACCTGCAACACCAGCTGCAAGATTTGGCACCATATCAATCGTTGTATTCCACATGGCAAGTTTTGCTATTGCCCCTATGACCATACCCAATGCAATAAGCCAAAAAATTGTTGTCCCGTCTAAAACTTCCATTCGTCAAATATTGTTTGAATTATAGAATTTATTGACTCAAAAATAACTTTTTTTATCTGATTTTGGAACTGAAATCTGGATCCCTATAAAATCGGAAATCTTCTGTATTTTAAAGCAGATTCTGATTTATATATTAGCGTGATGGAACAAACCGATATCCGGAAAATTATACATATCGATATGGATGCTTTTTATGCATCTGTTGAGCAAAGAGATTTCCCCGAATATCGCGGGAAGCCGGTAATTGTCGGGGGGTCTCCCGAGGGCAGGGGAGTCGTAGCGGCCGCTAGCTACGAAGTTCGTAAATTTGGTGTACACTCTGCAATGCCTGCTGCTAAAGCAGTTCGGCTGTGTCCTCATGCCATTTTTGTGAAACCCCGCTTCGAAGTATATCGAGAAGTTTCGAAACAAGTTCGTGAAATATTCTTTGAATATACCGACCTTGTTGAACCACTTTCCCTTGATGAAGCCTACCTTGATGTTACTGAAAACCATATCAACCTACCTTCTGCCACTCTTATTGCCAAAAAGATACGCAAGCGAATCAAAGAAAAAACAAGACTTACAGCTTCTGCAGGAGTTGCACCCAATAAATTTTTGGCAAAAATAGCTTCAGATTTGAATAAACCCGACGGACTTGCTGTAATCTTACCCGAAGATGCTGAAGACTTTCTTGAAAAGCTTGAGATTGGCGAGTTTCACGGCATAGGTGATGCCACAGAGGCAAAAATGAAATCGGTGGGTATTAATAACGGTCATGATCTTAAAAAGTGGTCCGAGATTGAACTGGTGAACACCTTTGGGAAAACGGGCCGCCATTACTACCGTATTGTTCGTGGGATAGACCGCCGGGAAGTAAAAAAGGATCGTATACGAAAATCCATCGGCAAAGAACGCACTTTTACCGAAGATATTGAGGATATGGGCTGGATACAGAATTTCCTGCGCGAGCTGGCCTCTAAAATATCACAGCGAATGACCGAGAAGAAAACGGCCGGCAAAACCGTTACTCTCAAGGTTCGATATGATGATTTTGAAACTATTAGCCGCAGCACCTCATTCAATCACTATATCCATAAACCTAAGGATATTGCCGACACTGCCATTTCCCTGCTCGATGAAACGGAAGTAGGGGAACGTAAAGTACGATTGCTGGGGATTACCCTCTCAAATCTTAATCTCAGTGAAAAAGGATATTTTAAACAACTTGAAATTCCATTTGAAGAATCTTCAAAATAGTGAACTATTTGGAGCTTCCCTTTTATAAAATAAATAGTTTCCTCTGTAGGTCTGTGTTCTTAACTTCCACCGTTTTTTAGAATTGACCCTTTTTCACATGAGCTACCAACTTTCCGACTTCGACTTTGATCTACCTGATGAAATGATAGCCCAGAAACCGGCACAACCCCGGGACCACGCACGACTGCTAGTCTACGATCGTGAAACCGGTAACATTGCTGATGATCGCTTCTATAACCTACTGGAATACCTGCCAACCAACACCACGTTGGTACTCAACAACAGTAAAGTTGAAAAATGCCGGCTTCTTTTCGATGAAGGAAAAAAAGAAATTTTTGTACTGGATGCCGTAAATAATACAACCATACGTGCTTTGGTTAGGCCGGGTAAAAAGTTTAAAAAGGGTCGCACGGTAGAACTTACCGATACTATTTCTGCAAAAGTACTGGATATTGATGAGGAAGGCATTCGAACATTAGAGCTAAATCCCAGCCTAGGCAAACCAGCCTATAACGAACACAAACATACCCCCTTCCCACCCTACATCGAACAAGATGAATCGCTTTCAGAAGAATACCAGACAGTTTATGCACAGGATCTGGGCAGCAAGGCTGCTCCTACAGCAGGTCTTCACTTCACTGATGAACTTCTTGAAAAAATAGAAGAGCAGGGCATAGAAGAAGCAGAAGTAACCTTGCATGTGGGACTCGGTACTTTTGCCCCCGTTAAAACGGAGACCATCGAAGAACATACCATGCATTCGGAATGGTTTGAAATCACAAAAAATACCGCCCAACAACTAAATAGTGCCACCCATAGAACTGCCGTTGGCACCACTAGTGTACGCGTGTTGGAATCTTGCCTAAAAAAATACGACCGATTTCGTGCCACCGATATGGATACAGATATATTTATCCGGCCCGGATTTGAATTCCAAGCTACCGATGCTCTTATCACCAACTTTCACTTACCTAAAAGTACGCTACTAATGCTGGTTGCCGCTTTTACTGGCTACGAAGAAATGAGAAAAATATACCAGCATGCCATCGATGAGGAATATCGATTCTATTCCTTTGGCGATGCCATGCTGATACTTTAATAATATGGATCAACTGATTGGTTTAGCCCTCATTTTTGAGCATAACCCAATGAACAGATTACAAGAAACTTAGCTGTCAGGGTTGTCCTGTTGCTGTTGTTGCTTCATCTGATCTTGCATTTGGCTACTATCAACCATTTTGATCTGGTTTTTGAGCGATGTTGACAGCTCTTCGACATCATCTTCGTCCAGCACTTCATCAATGCTTTCGATGCCTACCTTGTTCAATAAGTTGTAAACCATACGGTTGAACAACATTTGCTGAGCCGCAGAGCTTAACTGCATCAACTGCTCTTGTGGAATCTGTGCGCCAGACAGCTTCACTTTATTCATCACCGGCTCAAGCAGCTTTTCAACCTTCTTCGACATTTGCTTCTCTAACTCCTTGGCATCAGTGTTTTCTTTACTTGTCACTTCATTGCCATTAGGATCAACTAATTTCATATCAAATCTTTATTTGTTTTAGTATTGCTTCACGTTTTGAACAACGAACCGAAGGATATCGTTTATATCGCCATTAATCAATTAAAACAGTGTTTAAATGTCTGATACCAAACTATTGTTTCCTCCATTCGACCGGACAGCTTAGTTGACAATTAGATTAATAATAAATAGTTTAATGTTGAACTATATAAAATAAAGTTAATATACTCACAGCATGGCAACCACTCTTAAAAAGACTACAAATAAAACTGACATCAAATACCCCATTCATGATCTATTACAAAAGCGGTGGAGTCCACGTGCATTTTCGGACAAATCCATAGAACCTGAACTACTAAAACAGCTTTTTGAAGCCGCCCGCTGGGCCCCATCTTCATACAATGAGCAGCCCTGGCATTTTATTGCTGCTCGCAAAGAAGATGAAGAAGCATTCAAAAAGCTTTCAGCCGTCATGAATGATTTTAACCGGGGCTGGGCTTTAGCCGCTCCTGTGCTGGTATTAGGGCTCACAAAAACTACCTTCGAAATGAATGAAAACTCCAATCCCCATGCCGGGCATGACCTGGGACAGGCCATTTCACACCTTACTTTTGAGGCAAGTCGTCACGATCTCTATGTGCACCAAATGGCCGGCATACTTCCCGACAAAGCCCGGGAGATCTATGATATTGCAGAAAATGTTGAACCGATGACGATGTTTGCTATCGGTTATAAGGAAGCAGCCTCACAGCTTGATGACGGTCTCCAAGAAAAGGAACAAGCACCCAACGAGCGTAAACCTCTTAGTGATATCCTTACCCTCAATGCAGGTTGAAGTAGATCAGATAATGATAAAAGGTAAGCCCGGGATATATCCTGGGCTTACCTTTTGCTCTACTTTTTTAGGTGCCACCTATACCTACAATAAATCCCCTCTTCAAAAGAAGTAAATAAAGAAATCATTGATATTCTTTATTAAAAAATAGTGCCAACAATCCTAAATTTACCTGTACCATACACCTTTCAGGCTAGATGGGTAGAAGCCCGCTTGTGAAAAAGTTCTGGCGACATTACACAAACCAACTGGTATTAAGATTACCCCAAAACCGCTTCTTAATCTCTGTGGTCTGCGTCGCTATCTAAATTTTTATCATTCATTTTCAGGTATAACACGCACAATACCATTATCGCCCTCAGTAGCTATATAAATATAACCATCGGGACCCTGTTTTATATTTCGAGTTCTGCCTATATCACGCAAAACGATCTCTGTATCTGTCACCGTATTATTTTTCACCTTACAATGCACGATATAACCAAACTTTAACGACCCCACCAACAGATCGCCCTTCCATTCCGGATATTTATCACTGGTTACAAATGTCATCCCTGAAGGAGCAATAGACGGATCCCAATACCACTCAGGTTGTTCCATTCCGGCCCTCGCCGTATCCTCAGCAAACTCGGTACCGCTATAGTTAATGCCATAACTTATAATAGGCCATCCATAATTATTACCCGCTTTTATAATATTAACTTCATCACCACCACGAGGACCGTGCTCATGCTCCCACAGCTCTCCCGTTTCTGGATTTAGTGCCATCCCCTGCGGGTTACGAATGCCGTAGGCAAAAATAGCATTCTTTGCATCAGCTGAATCCACAAAAGGGTTATCTTCGGGAATACGGCCATCATCGTGCAGGCGATATATTTTACCAGCATCACGTGTAATATCCTGGGGATTTACATCTCTATTACCACGATCACCAATCCCAAAATAGACATAGCCTTCATTATCAAAAACGATGCGGCTGCCGAAATGCTGACCCCGTGTAGTATTGGGCTCAGCTTTGTAGAGCATTTCTTTATCTATGAGCTCTGTACGCCCCTCATTAAGACGTGCCCGCATCAATGCCGTATTGGCACCACCACCCCCTTCGGGACTGGAGTAGGTAATATAGATCCAGCCGTTTTGCTCATAATTGGGGTGAAGCGCAATATCGAGCAGTCCGCCCTGGCTGCGGGCCCAGACCTTGGGTACCCCGGCAATAGGCTCGTCGCGCAGTTTCTCATCATTATAAAGCCATAAATCCCCACTGCGTTCCGTAATTAACATCGTACCATCGGGCAGCCAAGCCATACCCCACGGCACTGATATCTCTGATATAATAGTCTCGGTACTAAGAGCATTCTTGTCCTGGGCTACACTACAGTTGGCAACAGCAACGGTTATAATCATAATTACTACTGCCACCCATCGTCTTTGAGCATTATTCTTCATGGTTTTCAAGAGTCTTATTTGATATTTATCTGTGAGACAATAACTTATAAAGCATATATTTCGCATCAGAGAAAAGCTTCAACGTCAAAGTCCCAGCTCTTCCGAAAAATCAATTTGGGATTTCTGGCCTTTGCATTACGTATAGTATAGTAAAATTTACAATTAAAATTGGGGATCAGTATGGACTTGGATTTTAAAAAAGCATCACAATCGTTTGACTCGTTACCATATCAAGAGCGTCTTAAATCAGTATTAGAACTTGTTAAAAGCACACTTTCTATCGTCGGAAAAGATGCCGACATCATAAAACCCTGGGTGCGTATGGCAATTTACCATACTTTCATGGTCAGCTTTTTCTTTGGAGGTTTACTTTTCTGGCAGTTTTCGCAATACGGTTACGGGATACTATCTTTTTTTCTGGGATTCATTCTCTTCCTGTATAAACACTTTTATAACAACAAACAGGAGATGCGAATGAGTTGGATCGTCTACGAAACCCTTATCGGTAACGATCCTTCTTTCAAAGAATCGGTGGCTGTAGATAAAAAGTTAAAGTCTCAGCGACGCAAAATCGCATGGATTGATATTGCAATGGCCTTTGTAAACAAGGGTAAGTTTGCTGGCGGCGGTATCGTAAAAATGTTAATGCGCCTCTTTGTATCGGGAATGGAAGAAGTTTGGGATCTTGCCAACCACTATATGATTCCATCTGTTGCTGTTGATAAGATGGATCTCAGCCTGGCTTTCAAAGAGATGAAGAAACTTAAAGACCGTATTCCCGAATCGCTGGTAGGAGTCTTCGGAATCGACTTTCTGGGCAAAATAGTGCGGCAGGTCACTATCCCTACCTATATTGGCCTTTTCCTAATATCTGCTGCCTTGGGTTATTTCGGCACAGACTTTCTGCCGACTTCTTCCATTGATGTAAATGGACAACCAGTTATGTTTAGTTGGTTACCCATTATTCTTGCCCTGTGGCTGGGAAAATTGTTCAATAATATCTTCGAACGTACTGTTACAGCTGTCAAAGTGACCTACTTCACTGTTTTTTATACCAAAATAACCCATCCCGACCGTATTCGAGAAGATATGCGCGAAGAGCTTACCGACTACCTCAAGCTGAAAGGAGTAAACGAAGTAGATAACCTGGAAGAACAGGATGTAGAACCTGCTACCACTCCTTAATACTAACCATAGGGGTAGTTTACTGGGAAAAAGATGACCAAAAAACAGGTTGTTATTTAGCCTTTGAAGCTAGATATTTAGACTCCATTTAAAAATGGAAATTCCAGTGTATAGTTCGTAACAGTTACACAGCTTCTGCACCATCTATACTCCTTTTAGAAACTGATTTAATGCGCCCGTAGCTCAACTGGATAGAGCGTCTGACTTCGGATCAGAAGGTTAGGAGTTCGAATCTTCTCGGGCGTACTGCTTCATAAGCCCCTGATTCTATTAGAGTTAGGGGCTTTTTTATTTGGTTATACTTTTCTCTTTTTCGGGACAATATTTTCTCAGGGACAACATCGGGACAACAGAATGTACTTTACCCTTTCTCTAAAATCCCCTAAGATGTTATTTGGCTAAATGGGAAATCATCATACGAAGAGTATCATCTAACGCACAACTCAAGGAGAAACGAAAATGAGTCGAGAAGAGCACCCCATGAATGGCAGTAACCAGGAGACCGCAACCTTTGACCGATCACGTGCACTACTGGATGCAGCAAATAGCATCAGAAAGGACTTACCACCTGAGAAGAAGAAAGACCTCGATCTGCTGATTCGGAATTATGGTTCCGGATTATCCGATACAGATTAAGCTTTCGGATACCTAAATAACACGCTCATAAAACCGGCATGATAGGATGCTCACGTCTTTCTACTCCAAGACATTGTTATTATTAGACTTACAAGAAACGTTTTTCGGGGTTTTTCTACCCTCAAAAATAGGCTAAAACATAAAATCAGTAATCAAGACAATTATATCAGATGCGACAATCAATAATCTATTTATCCCTCATTCTATTTCTATCCTCTTGTGGATCTGTCAGTCTAACAACTAAGCCAGGAGTCGAGATATCCCGGGACGCAACACTTACCATTGCTGCCAATGAAGATCAGACCGGCACAGTCGGACAGCTCAATCACCTACTATTAGAAAAGGGATTCAATATCATGTCCTACTCTACGGCCAAAAAAGCGATAAAAAAGAAACATGAAATTAGCGGCTCAGGATCAACGGTTAAAGTCGATTCTGAATCGTACTCCGTTAGTCAACTCAATTCTGTTTATGCCTTGGAGCTAAACTATAGATGGTCTTATGATGCTTTATCTGGGTATCGATATTTAAATTTCTCGGCTCGAATCATTGATTTAAATACTAAAGAGCTCGTTATGTCAGCAAGCTTTCGGGGAGATCGATCTGTACAACGCGTATTGGAAACCTTTACTACTAAGCTCTCTCAAGAGATAAGAACATAAATTCAACTATCAGCATCATGGATACTTTACAAAAGGGAATCATCACACTGGGAATTATCCTTATTCTGGCAAGCGGTCTGTTCCTTCCCTGGAATTATACTTTCAACACTAAGGGTAATAGCGAAGTAACAAAACCAGCAGGTTATCACTTAGCCATGGATCCACCCGAACCAGAAAGGAATCATCCCTATTATGGTGTTGAGGTTGATACTGAACGATTCTGGGCTCAGAGCTTTGTTATAATAATTTTCTTTGGAGGGCTTGCCTATATCTCTGGAAAAAGGACGGAAGAATAGATCCCAAGCAAGTAACCAGTCTACAAAAGAGTTGAACAGAAAAGACTGATCCAAATTTCGATTCTAAGCGGCTATCTTTTCACAACTA
The DNA here is from genome assembly GCF_005869845.1 of Fodinibius saliphilus. Classification (NCBI taxonomy): domain Bacteria; kingdom Pseudomonadati; phylum Balneolota; class Balneolia; order Balneolales; family Balneolaceae; genus Fodinibius; species Fodinibius saliphilus. Next base: position 183,420 of record NZ_VAWF01000002.1, read on the forward strand.
TTATAACGGCGCGTCTCTAAGAAGTAGCGCGCGTTTCTCGTTGGTCGCTGAGCCACTGGCTACCATCTACGATCTGTCTCACCTCGTTAGTTAAGGCATCAACTCGAAAGATCGTATAGAGTGATGGGGTACGCGCCGAAAGAAAGAGAACTACAGCTGCTTTATTGGTTTCTTCTTTCAGAGTTTTTCCGACAATGTTATCTCGGATCTGATATTTGTAATTACTCATAAAAATATTATCTGTTTGATTTGAAAATTTAGTTGGAATGAAGAATTAGTTCTTGAATCCTTCCAGATCATCGGCTTGATCCCTTCCTGAAAGACCATCCTCTCCTGAGCCTTCTTGATTTCGCTGATCTATTTTGGATTCTTCATCCTGAAGTTTAGGTTCGTCGATCAGGTTCCTGGCATTGGCGCTGATGCTTTGTTTTAGAAGTTCAAGGACATAGGTTAGGGTACGTTTCTTTGCAAATCGTCTCAGCTCCATACGCTGCATTTCTTCTGCTGATACCGTTAGACGCTTATCAATTTCCCAAAGATGTGTTTTCCACTTTTGATACCATGCTTCGAGAATGAGATTATCGAAAGGTTGCTGATCATTCTGTGCAGCCAATCCGAAAATTTCTTCGTCTGATAAGTCCTTAAAGTTCGAAGGAAAATCTTCGCGCGTATATTTCTCTCTCTCGTTACTTCTATGATTCTCTTCTTTATGATTCTCTTTATAAGGAACGGAACTATTGTTCCGGTCGGTGGTGGAACTATAGTCCTGTGTGGGTGGAACCTTAGTTCCGGGGTGTGTGGAACTATTATTCCGGACACTTTGAGCATATTTATCATCTTGATCCATCCAACTATGCCGTAAGAACCTGTAGCTGTTTGGCCGCCTCTTACCTTTCTGCTGAACCTCAATCAGGTTAGCATCTATTAGCTCATTGAGATATTTTCGAATCATTCGGCTCGAGACTCCTAATTCTTTAGAAAGTGTCTCCTGCTTAGGAAATGCCTTTCCATTCTCCCCAGCATATTGAGATAACCTTCCATAACAAAGTTTAGCACCTTGGGAAATCTCCCTTCTTCTCATCAAAAAATTAGGTACTACACAGCCATTAAACTGCCTATAAGGTATTATGTATTTCGTGCTGCTCATTCCCTCATTATTTTAAAATTCGTTGATTGAGTAAATGCAGCACATCTTAGAATTCCGAGTACCTCCAAAAAGATATCTGGCCTATGTGTTACAGAATCGCAAAGTTTTGATAACCTGTTACCGGTCCCGACTGCTTTATCTGCTAAGTACATTTCTGTTTTCATTGATCGTAAACTTTGCTTTGGGATTCCCCTGGAAATAACTCGCTTTGCTTTTCTGGTGGAAATAATTCCGGATCAGTGGAATAGTATTTCGCCACATAGCCTGTTATCTGGCAAGGTCTCCGATCAACCGTTACAACCTGATTCCTTTTCTCAAGCTTAGCGATATGCCTGGTAATGTTTTCTCTGGGAATCCCCGTTGCTTTCTGAATCATTTTGGTTGTTCGGGGTCTCACTTCTAAAACCCTTTTTATCTTCTCGATCTGTGATTCTTTTTTCTCTTTGTCCATAGAATATCCTCCTTAATTTGTTTATAGATCTGCTGTTGTTCTGACCTTTCATATTTGGCCAATACGGATTCGAGAACGATTCGAAAGGTCGGAAGGCCGTACTCTGTAGATTGATAAAGTACAGCTAACCGGCGCGCCGTATCAGCTAATGAATTGCCTTTGTAGGAGGGGTTGGATATCTTGGTAGTAGCTGTTTCATCCTTTCCCGGGATACTGAGCTTTTCCGATTCGACCAACCCTCCAACGGTTGGTCGTTTCATTTTAGAGCTGTCTTAGAACGAGTAATATCAGCATCTGGCCGGTTCGCGATCCACTCTTCAATGTCAGACTTTCGCCAACCGACGGCGCGTTCTGATATCTTAATTCGTGCTGGTAAGCGTCCCTCTTTCTCCATTCTCCAAAGGGTGGAACTGGTAACGCCTAAAATGTCCTGTAATTCGGAAGGTCTTATTATTCGGTCCATAGCATCAGTTTTATAGTTCGAGTTAAATTCTGGTGCTATATTAATCCGTATGGGTGGCTATGTTAAAGACACAAAATTAATGTCATAGACAGAATCATTCTGTCTTATATCAATTCTGAATCTCTGGTATTACTTCCTTAATTCTCCTCTTGATAGTTCTAAGACTGGCGATCTCTTCCAGATTCGTTACCTCTGCTATGTGGAGCGCAATTTGTCTTACCGAAGGGGTTCCATCTGATTTATAAAACTTCTTATTGGATGGATCCTTTAAAGATTCTACTACGTAAGGTCTCACATCATTTTTTGTGATTTTTCTTCGAGCTCCTGGTCTCTTTTCTTGCTTCTCTTCCAAGACCCGAAGGAATCCATTATAGGATACCTCTTGATTATACCTCTTAACTTCTAAGAGATATGACACCATAGAGATATACTGATAAGTTTCTGCGGCCTCAGCTCTTAGATTATTCAGCTCTCTAATATCCTCTTGATGAAAAGAATCATCTGAATACTTGGGAAGGATATCAGTAGAAAGCTTATACATTCCTTTCTGAAACAGCCCCCCGAATGATCCTGATATCCATTCTAAAAGCTTAAGCGCAACCTTTCGGACATCAGCGGCTGAGCTTTGTTCTGAGATTTGCCAAATAATCAGATCCAGTTTATGATAAATTGAATCTTTCGTTTCGGTAAGATCGGACTTAAGATCTTTCTCAATCTCCTTTAAATCTGAATAATTCTTTTTACCAAAATAGGTAAGCATATCTTTTAACCTTTCCTCTTCCAAAATACGTTCAGAAGGGTTTACGAGAGTTTCTAAACTATAAGAAGTTGAATAACCCTCCCAGTGTTCTTGTAGATAGATCGGATAGTATGGCTCCCAGAGAACAACCTGTTTATCATTAAGACTATGAAGGCTTGAGAGAATGGAAATAAGAAGCGATTCAGATACTATATCACGGCTAGTATCATCAGAAAAAACAGGAGGAGTATTTAAATAATCACTAATCGCCTTATGCTCATTATTTGCTTGGCTATTCCTAAAACCTTTATCAATCAGCTTATCCAATTCTGATTCAAGTTCAGGAGAAAGATCAGATAGATTCATATTAATTCAAATGATCTTTTAAGCTTTGCATCAGCTCCTCGAGAGTATCATCCGGATAAACGGAAGCTTCTTTTCTGAACTCTCTCATAATAGAATCAATTTCTTTGATTATGCTCTGATAAAAGATTGGATCTGATTCCTGAACGTCTTCAAGCATATCTGATAGCTCATTCTGAACTAAGCGCTTTAAATACGATTCTCCGCTACCGTCTAAGATCATATTTCCGTTTTCGTCTAAGTAGTTATCAATGTTATAAGCCATCGTACTGTTTTAAGATTAGTTTTTCGCTGATCCTATTTGTGTAATCTTTGCCCCTTGATCTTCTTCCTCAGATAATATCTTCTGTAAATGCCTTGCCCATCGATTAAGAGCCTGCCGCTTTTCGTCCATGTAATTATGCCGGTCGTAAATTGCTGTTACCTGATCGTCTCCGGCTAACCCTTTATGATTCAACACCTTTCCTAATACCGTCCGATCTACTCCGAGTTTAGCCATGTAACTGGCTGCTGTCCGTCTCAGATCGTGAACCCGAAAGTCTTTAACCTTTGATGCGTTCTGGATTCTTTTAACCGCTTTCTGCAACCATTTAACTGGCTGATTCTCTACGCGATTAGATTGTGATGCAAAGACATAATCCGTCGTGCCAGTCAGTATTTTCAGATTCTCGATAAGCTTTACAGCCGAATCTGATAAGGGAACATGATGCGTTCGCTTTGCTTTTGTTTCACTGGCCGGAATCACCCAGACATTATCATTATCCAAATGCTCCCACCTCATACGGCGCGTCTCTCCGGACCGCTGGCCACAAAGCAACAGCATCTTGAAAATACTCTGTACCGGCTCTGCCTGCTGCTCAAATGCTTTCCATAGCGCGCGAATTTCATCTTTGCTATAAACGCGCTCCCTTTTATTCTCTGATTTCTTCCGTTTGGGTACGGCTAATACCGGATTGGCTTCAACGATAGCCCGATCCACTCCATAGGAGTACATGCTTGACAGTACAGCTCTTACCCTATTAGAGAGCACTCCCTTTCCCCTTTCAACTGCTATTTTATCTAACAGCTTAATGATATGCCGGCGCGAAAGCTTATCAACTGGAATATCCCCAAGGACCGGCAAGATCTCCTTTTTTAACAATCTCCTATACTCATCACTTGTACTTTCCCTAAGTGATGGCAGATGCCTTTCCTTATATTCGTCGGCTAAATCGGAAACAGTTTCATGGTCCGTCTCATACTTTTTAGCCTTCCTCTCCTCGATTGGATCGATACCGTCCTTAATCTTCCGATGTAGTTCTCGGGCTTTATCTCTGGCCGCAGCTAAGCTAAACTCGGGAAATGAACCGATGGTATAACGCCTGACCTTATCACCAAAGCGATATCGATACACAAAGGATTTATGACCGGTAGGCGTAACCCTCAAAGCCATCCCATCGACTACCTTATCATAGATTTCCTTTCGTTTTTCAGGGGATTTATAGTTATCGATAAACGGAAATGTCAGCTTCCTTTTAGGCATATTTTCGTCGTTTTTTGTTGTCCCCAATTCTCGGGACAACATTTAAAAAATAAAATATCTTGATATCTAATGGGTATAAATGTAATATAGTTATTTAAAACTAACAAATGCCCTTTTGGAGTAGGCACACTCTATTAACTGTCTCATTAATAATCAGTTGGTTTAAACAAGCATGGATACAACAATCAAATATTTACCTCTCGAATGGATAGAATCAGAGATCGGAAAGAGCTTACCCATCAAAGCCGGTAACGGGCTTTCTAAAACTGACCCGCTGATACTTTCTGGAATGGACAAATCAGAAGTACCAGAACTGGAACACGCAATAATCAGATTATCACTTAAGCGGTATGGACTTCAACCGGCTACAGGTATAACCCAGGAGTTGGTATCGGTAAATGGCCGGTGGATCGAAAAGGTGGAATTAAAATTCTCCTTCTCCGGTCGTAACACAAAAAACGCTAAACTCTTAAGAGTCTATTTTGATCTTACAGAGATTATACCCTAACACGTCTGACCAGCTGTCAGAAATGCTTAGGTCAGAGTATCGGGGACAACATCGGGACAACACATCTACTCAGTGCTATGAAATAATATCAAATATTTTTACTCTATAAATCCCTGTTATTCATGAATTTAAAGGGCATCAAAAATAATATGGGAGCCGAAGGGAAACCCATTTATACTGACTTCGGATCAGAAGGTTAGGGGTTCGAATCCTCTCGGGCGTACTCTCAAATAATGAGCCCATCAATTTTTGATGGGCTCATTATTTTTTAACCCTTCCCTATCTCAAAATATCTCGCACTGGTACTACATCAATTTAGTTTCAGTGTTCAACATTTGAAAAGAAGATCCACCAATTATGATTAATTTCGTTGCATTCTATAAGTAATGCTTGAATTAAAAATTTATGTAACAAAGCTGCCTTATGTAAAGCAAGTTGCAAAACGATAGTTTGCTTATTCTTGACATATATCAAGAGTATTTCCTGTCATATATCAATGGAGGGTAAGGTTCCAAGCAGTATGTTGGGCATGAACAAACTGTTTAACATCAAAGCAATAACACAATGGCTACTGCAACTAAAACCTTATGGAATATAGATCCAACGCATTCAGAAGTACAATTTAAAGTGAAGCACTTGGTCATTTCGACCGTTAGCGGAAGCTTTGGCTCCTATGATGGAAAAATCGAGGCAGACGGCGATAATTTTGAAAATGCCAAGGCACGCTTTACTGCTGATATTTACAGCATTGATACGAATAATGAAGACCGTGACCAGCACTTGAAATCTGATGACTTCTTTAATGCGGAAGAGTATCCGCAACTGAAATTTGAGTCCAACAACTTTGAGAAAGTTAGTGAAGGCGAATACAAAGTTACCGGTGATTTAACCATCCGCGACGTCACCAAAGAAATTGAACTGGATGTCGTCCACGGAGGTACGGTTACCGATCAGTATGGTCAAACTAAAGCTGGGTTTGAAGTAGAAGGAAATATCAATCGAAAAGAATTTGGCCTTACCTGGGATGCCGTTACTGAAGCTGGTAACGTGATTGTAGGCGATAAAATTAAGCTCCAGATGAATGTTCAGTTTATCCAAGATTAATTTCGACGGCTGACATCCCATACAACCATAGCGGGTATTCTCTCCTTGAGGATATCCGCTTTTTTATTTCCTGAATATTCCCTGTACATTTTTAGCAATCGTTGGTTTAAGATTTGTAATAACTATCTGAAAATATCACCAAACACGAATGTACCAGGTACTGAAAGAAAGTATTGAAGAACATGTATCATTAACCGATGAAGAATGGGACCAGTGCAAAAACAATTTCCGTCCCAAACGCATGCTTAAACGCCAGTTTCTACTGCAAGAAGGTGATATATGCCGTGAGTTAACATTTGTTGAGAAAGGTGCTCTTTGTTCATACTCCGTTGATTCAAAAGGCAACCAACATGTGATACGTTTTGCCTTTGACGGCTGGTGGATTGCGGATCTACAAAGTTTCTTCACCCATAATCCGTCTACATTTAATATCGAATTGCTGGAAGACAGTGAGCTGTTAATGCTTGACCGACAAAATCACGAAAAGCTAATGGAAGAGATTCCGAACTATGAACGCTACCATCGTATCATTGTACAAAATGCCTATATAGCCCTCCAGCAACGGGTGGAAAACGCGTTGGGTCTTACCGCCGAAGAAAAATATGCAAGGCTAATAGAACAAAATCCCGAGTTCATGAATCGTGTGCCACTGAATTTGGTGGCTTCCTACCTGGGAATGAGCCCCGAAACCCTAAGCCGAGTCCGAAGTAATTTTAGAGGTTAATTTAACACATCCTGTAGCGATTCATTACGCTCTATGACTGATTTAGCAAACGGGCAGAGCGGAATCACAGTTAAATCGTTTTCTCGGGCATAACCCACAGCATGCTCAACCAATGTTTGGCCAATATCTTCTCCCCTCAGCTTTTTAGATACCTCGGTATGATCTATAATGATTTTAGTATCTCCAGCTTTTGAATAAGTGATTTCGGCCACTACTTTTCCGTCATCCTCTATATAAAATGATCCTTTGCTTTGCCCTTCCTTGTGTTGAATGTCCATTGGAGCCAGGTGTTGTTTTCGACTTAACTTGTTAATCGATACATATTATACAACCTCTGGATCAAATGATAATCCTCGTTGAAATTTCAAGCTCTTGATATATATCAAGAGCTTTTCTTAACACATATCAATGAAAAATGTTCGGTGGCGGTTTACGTTTACGGTAACAAAATGAACCTGCAAACAGAAACACACTGATTATGCCTATTACCAAGCAAACCATCGCGATTATCGGAGCCGGTGGAAACATGGGCTCCGCCATTGCCAAAAGTATTGCCGGTGGTAACTACCGACTTCTTCTTTTTGACAGAAATTCCGAACAGTTGGGTTCATTACATGAGGAAATCCTTAAGGACCATCCAGAGGCAGATGTAGAATCTATGAACTGCCCTCATGAATCCAGCTGGGAGGCCGATATTATTATTTTGGCTGTTCCCCACGGGGCCGAAAAAGGACTGGCCAACAAAATACGTGAAGTAGCCACCCAAAAAATTGTGATCAGTATTGCTAATCCCGTTGATGTAGATTTTAGCGAGCTGACCACCGATTCCGACACCAGTGCAGCCGAGGAGCTACAGGAGTGGCTGCCAAACTCCAAGGTAGTCAAAGCATTTAACACTACCTTGGAAGCCGATTTTGAACAGCCGGTTATCGGCGGCAAGCAGGTAGACGCTTTTATTGCCGGAGATGATGAGAATGCCATACAGACCGTCACCGAGCTGGCAAAAACAGTGGGTTTTAACCCGATCGTTGCCGGAAACCTATCGATGAGTAGTACGCTGGAGCGCATGCAGTTGCTACTTATGCAGCTTACCATCAAAAACGATTACAACGGGCTGGCCGGTTGGAAAATTCTTCACAATTAATTCAACATTTAACATTCAAAACGTACAACAACTATTATGATACTTATCACAGGAGCAAACGGGCATTTAGGATCGCAAACCATTGACTTTTTGCTGGAGAACAATCCCGATGCAGATATCGCCGGGCTTGTCCGCAGCGAAGAAAAGGGCAGTGAGCTTAAAAAGAAGGGTGTGGATGTCAGAATCGGCGATTATACCGACTATCCCTCCATAGAAAAAGCTATTGAGGGTATTGATACCCTGCTATTGATTTCTTCAAGCACGCTAAAGGGACGAACGGATCAACACAATAATGTCATTCAAGTCGCTAAGGAAGCTGGTGTCGAGCATATTTTTTATACCAGCATTGTTGAAGCAGATAAGGAGTTAAGTCCACTTTCGCCTGATCACGCAGCAACGGAGAAGCTTATCAAAAATTCCGGTATCTCCTATACCATTTACCGAAACGCATTTTATATGGAGTTTCTACCGCTCTTTTTGGGCGATGCATTAGAAACGGGCCATTGGGCATTTCCATCCGATGGCAACGCCATCAATCTGGCACTGCGCTCGGAGATGGCCGAGGCCCTGGCAAATGGACTGGCCAATGCCAAAGAACACAAGAACAGTATCTACGAAATTACCTCAAAACAATCCTATACGCTTGCGGAAATAGCGGACATGCTAAGTGAAGCCTCCGGTAAGGAGATCAGCTACAGCGATATCTCTGTTTCCGAGTTTGAGCAGGCATTGACGGAAGCCGGACTCCCTGATGAGCAGGTTGCTATGAGCGTGATGACGGCTCAAACCTTTGTCAATGGAGCGCTCGACTTCACCTATGATGACATGGAGAAGCTACTTGGTCGAAAACCTACCGGACTTGATACCTTCATCAATCAGTTTATAACCCAATAATTAATCAATTCGACTTAATCTAACCAACCTTAAATCAAATAATACGATGAAAAAACTAACCTTTATTCTAACACTCTTCATTCTCCCCGTGAGCGTTTTTGCTCAAGACAGCTGGGTGGAAGATCCTGCGCATTCAAAGCTCGGATTCACCGTCACCCATTTGGGAATTGCTGATGTACCGGGATATTTTGGTGATTATGATGTTACCATAAACACATCTGAGGAGGACTTTAGTGATGCCCAGGTAGAGCTAACCGTGCAAACGGCCTCTATTGATACGCGCGTTGAAAAGCGAAATAATCACCTCAAAAGCCCCGACTTCTTCAATATAGAAAAGTATCCTACGATGACGTTTAAAAGTACGGGTATTAAAGAAGTGGGCAATAACAGATACAAGCTGACTGGTGATCTAACGTTGCACGGTATTACAAAACCGGTAACCGTCACCATGTTGTATCGCGGGAATATCCAAAACAAAATGACCCAGGGCAATCTCAAAGCCGGTATCCAAATTACCGGTACGATTGATCGCTCGGAGTTTGATCTCGGCAATGGCTTTCCACCGCCAATGATTAGCAATGAGGTACGTATCAAAGCCGACGGGGAGTTTATGCTACAAAACTAACACCTCTTTCATGGTGATGTATAAGGCTCCGACTACCATTCGGGGTCTTGTCGATCTCCACCAAAGAAATCGTAACACGAAAAGTGAACTATGGAAACCAATTATACCACACCGCCCCAGACCCGCATTGGACACGTGCATTTGAAAGTATCTGACTTGGATCGTGCCCTTGAATTTTACCGCGACCTGCTTGGTTTTGAGCTAACCACCATGTATGGTGAGAATGCGGCATTTTTGTCAGCCGGTGGTTATCACCATCATATTGGACTCAATACTTGGCACAGCAAAGGAGGTCCACCTGCGCCACGCAACAGCGCCGGACTCTACCACACTGCTTTTTTATACCCTACGCGCAAAGACTTGGCTGAAATACTACAGCGCCTCATTGACGAGGCCTATCCCATCGATGGGGCAAGCGATCACGGCGTATCGGAGGCGATCTACCTCAAAGATCCTGACGGCAATGGTGTGGAGCTGTATCGCGACCGACCCCGCGAGGAATGGGAGTATGCCGAGGACAGCTCAGTCAAGATGGTTACCCACCCCCTTGACGTTCAGGATCTGCTAAAAGAATTGAATTAAAATACACTTTGAATCTCATTTAACAACAGCTAACCATAACAGAAATACCTTTTAACACAATGAATAAATTAAAAATCACCTATTGGATCACCACCGGAATATTTAGTGCTATGATGTTATTTAGTGCCACGATGTACTTCACCAGTCCTGATATGGCCCAAACTTTTGAGCATCTAGGGTTCCCGGATTACTTCCGAATAGAACTGGGTATAGCCAAAATAATCGGTGTAATACTATTGCTCGCACCATTTACAGGACGTCTTAAAGAATGGGTTTACGCTGGCTTTACCATCAACATGATTTCCGGCAGCATTGCTCATGCAGCAACGGGCGATCCTATATCTGCTGTACTTACTCCAATTGTATTGTTGGTAGTTTTAGCGGTCTCTTATACAACATTCCAAAAGTTGGATGACGAGATAGAACCTGCTTTTGTAGCACAGCTTATTGGTTCAGCTTCATAGATGTGAAACCTGGCAAAGAGTTTTCTAATAATATACAGGCACAGTAAAATCTATATGCCTTTCTGTAATACGTATAGTTTTCTGGAATCCCATCTATATACATTAGTGTGTAGCCAAATAAATAAATGCTTTGTGCTTAAAAAGCATCGCATTGTACCAAAGCCAGTTTAGAATGAGTGAGCAAAAAATAACAAGATCAGAATCACGATAAAATTGACGAGGCCTAACGTGAGAAATACTAAGAAAATCAGTATCTCAGCCAATGATTGGCGAACAGACTTATCATTTATTAACCTAATATTAGCAATTACTCTGATCATCGTCAGACAATCCAAGATTGTTGTCCCCGGAAAAACATGGGGACAACACAACTCTTCAATGGTTTTTTCCGATAAATCAATGAATAGCAATACTTTATAGAGATATAAAGCCAGTATGGAATATTATGGGATACTGGCTTGGACTAACTTCGGATCAGAAGGTTAAGGGTTCGAATCCCTTCGGGCGTACTTTCAAACAATGTGCCCGTCATTTTTGGCGGACAGATTATAATTTTTATTCTTTCCTACCCCAAATATTTCTCAAGCTGGTGCTACATATAGTACCACATAAACCCTACATCCCAGATGCTTCAGACTGATATTAACCAAATGAAACTTTATGTATTTGATATCATAGATTTAACGATTTTTTAGCTAATTTATAAACTCTTGGGGTCAATATGCTTCAAAGGATTTGAAATGCTAAGACTATATATCCACCAGTCCCATCCTAAGACCTTAGTAAACGCAACCCATTTAATACCCACTATTAGCGTACTTCCCTCATGGCCAACGTCCTTTCTAGGTTAATCACAAAGGGAAGCTTTTCAAGGTCATCTGTCATTAGAACAACATCGGCTGTTTCTAGCGCGACATCTGTTCCCACCGCACCTGGCCGTCGATGGGAATGCGTTCGCTCAGTTTGAGGATGTATAAGCTCACCGATGCCCAGATCTTCAACAGCACGGTACGTTTTGCTTCCATCTTCATTACGGACAAGCCCCTTGTCAGGACGTAGTTTCATCAACGACCGGATCACCCTGCGACTTCTACCTATCGCATAGTCCTGCAATGTATTACGCAATGAAAAAAGAAACAGCAGGGGGGCTCGCTCCAGCCAGTTGCCAGTTACTACGGCTCCAACGGCTGCCAGAACCATCAAGACATCGATATTTATTTTGAATTTAATCAATGCCTTAATGCTCTGAACCGTACCTGCATATCCGCCTGTCAGGTAAGCAATTATGTAGAAATAACGGACCACATATTCATCGAGAAATGCCAAAAAAGATCCAAAGAATCCAATTACCAGGCTAATCGCACAAAGAATAGTGAGTCAGACATTTAATGTCGGGACCGATAAGAAAGAACAGGCATTATTATTTTGCTCATTTGTCATATAATTCTGACTAACTCTCAAATTTGCAGGTCATCCAATTGAATAAAAAGGTGTTGCATAACCTTCCGTTATGTGCAACGACAGAATGAGTATCAGTTTACTGAAAACACCTAGTATATTAATACAATATGTCGTCAAGTAGAATGACTGATGAACATTCATTCTGCTCACACCAAAATCCGTTTTAAGACAACATAGCTTATAAAATATACTCCTATACATCATTTGTTTGATGCGTGGAAAGAAACAAATTGAAATATTGAAGTCGTTAACCATCAACTAATGGAATGCAGCTATGAAAGATAATAACAAGACAACGGTTTATGATTGGCCGACACGAATTTTCCACTGGCTTTTTGCCTTCCTCTTTTTGGGAGCTTATATCATTGTCGAAATAATAGACGACGAAAGTCCACTCTTTACCCTTCACATGACGGCGGGACTGATAATTGGATTTATGTTGATTCTGAGAATTAGTTGGGGATTTGTAGGAACAACCTATGCCCTTTTTTCATCATTTAAGATGAATCCGGCTGAATTCTTCGGATATTTAAAAGATGCCGTTGTCGCTAAAACGAAAAGATACCTAGGACACAATCCGGCCTCCAGCTATGCGACAATTATCATGTTTATTTGCGCTGCGGGATTAGCTATCACCGGGGTAATAATGACGGGCGGCAGTGAAAGTGATTTTTATGAAGAAACACATGATCTGCTGGCAAACATATTTTTGATTACTGTTATCGCCCATATCGGCGGTATTATATTCCATCATATTAAGCACCGGGATTCACTGTGGTCGAGCATGCTTGATGGCAAAAAGAAAGTGTTGCCAGAAGAAACCGGCATTAAGAATAGCAAACGGGTTGCCGGAATGCTATTTTTAATCCTAACATTAACGTGGACGGGCTATTTGTATTCCAAGTACGACAGTACGAATCAAACTATAGATTTATTAGGACAAGAGTTGGTGCTCGGTGAAAAGGGACATGAGTCTCCATACGAAGGAGAAAACCATGAAGAAAAGAATGATGACGATTAAGCGATAATAACATGAAGAACAATGAACGATGGGTTATTGCTACTATCCTTTTTGTAATAGCAGTACTGGCATCCATAGATATTTATAATGACTATTTTGAAGGAGTGGCACTGTGGCATATTTCGATTGAAGCTATCGCAGGATTTGTTGCGCTGGCAGGAGTTTTTTATTTAGTTCGAGGGCGATTCAGGTTGCAGCACTCATTAGTCAGAGAGCAACAATTTTCGAAGGTTCTGCAAGCCGAGGCTGAAAAATGGAAACAGGTGTCCAAAAAATATGTGAAGGGACTGAGCGTCGAAATAGAAAATCAGCTGGATTGCTGGGGCTTGACGAAGGCTGAAAAGGAGATCACTTTTCTGTTGTTGAAAGGATTAAGCAACAAAGAAATTGCCGAGGTCAGAGGGACCAGCGCCCAAACTGTCAGAAGCCAGACGAATGCCATCTATTCCAAGTCAGGACTTTCGGGACGTTCAGAACTCTCTGCTTTCTTTCTTGAAGATTTATTGCCTCCTCAAAAACAGGAAACAAAGTTAGAAGGTTAAATTTATAACAGCGTCAAACTATGTCTGACAAAAGAGAAACTCCGCTCACTAGCCTGTCCTTAGAGGGACATCACTGCACCGTTGACCTGCGCTTGGCAAAGCTAGGGATGGTTCCGTTTTTTCAAGATTTATCTGAAGAACAGCTCCGCAAAGTAAATAAAAAATTTACGGCTAATCACTATTCCAAAGGAGAAACGATTTACAGGCAGGGTGATTCTGCAACCATGCTTCGGGTTGTCGTTGCGGGAAATGTAAAATTAGCAGCTCACACCCTGGAAGGAGAAAGTGTACTGTTGGATATGCTGCAACCGGGCGATTTTTTCGGAAATCCCATGGCCGGCAGCAAGGATATCTATGATGAAACAGCAGAAAATCAAACATCCACTTGTATCCTTTCGATCAGGATTAGTGATTTTAAAGAAGTCATGAGCCGGTATCCCTCGGTTGCTATGTCGGTTTTAGATATCATGGCTGACCGCCTTAATGAATCAAGGCAAAGGATACAGCATCTGACCACTTTGCCGGTAAAAAAAAGGTTGGCTCATATCCTTGTAACACTGGGCAATAAATTTGGTGAAAAGCACAGTCGAGGATTGCTTATACAACTCCCGCTTTCACGCAAAGATCTGGCTAACATGGCCGGTACATCTGCGGAAACCACCAGCAGGATTATGAGTCAATTCCAAGAGGATGGTCTCATTACTTCCGGTCGCCAGTGGGTTGCGATCAATGACAAACCGAAACTGCTGCATATTTCGGTTAAAGATTGATCTCTCCCTATGCATTTATTGCTTCCATAAGCTGCCTTTCATTTAACCCCTTTCCTTTCTATAAAATTTATTTGCACTAACTTGATCCAGCTCATTTTAGTGCTATTAGCCGCCTGTTACCTTTTGATTGAATCAAAAAGACAAACCACACAAAAGGTACTCATTATGACATACTTGCAATCACATATAAAAACCACATTAGCTTCAATATTCGCGTTAGTATTTATGCTTGGCTTTGTATCAACCAGTCAGGCACACTGCGATCGGGTGAACGGTCCCGTGGCGACCGATGCCCGAAAGGCCCTTGAAACCGGCGATATCTCTCATGCGCTCATTTGGGTAACAGATCAGCAAGCCGAGGAGCTCAAATCCACATTTGAGCAGAGCCTGAACATTTATACCAAGGGTAATGAATCACAAAAACTTGCCGAACGCTATTTTATGAGTGAGACGGTACGACTGCACCGCGAGGCAGAAGGGATGCCCTTTACCGGTCTAAAACCCGCTCAACAAAGCTCGAAAGATATTCGGATAGCCGAACAAGCACTTGCCTCAGGCGAACTGGCCCCTGTTACCGACATGCTGGCGAACGAAATCCAGAAGAAAGCCTCGGAACTTTATTCCAAAGCTATGGAAGCCAAAAACAATAAGGATAACAACGTTGAAGCCGGCCGCGAGTGGGTTGACGCTTATGTACGGTATATTGTATATGTCCACAAACTGTATCAAAACATACAGGCCGGTCCACCCCACGGCGTCGGAGAGTAAACCATATTGCCAGAGACCTGTCAGGTTTAGATCCCCTGGCAGGTACTCACCAACAGGCAAACAAATCAAAAATTAAAGACAAAGTTTATATGACTACAACAAAAACAATATTGCGAAGTGATGAACTAAGTTGCCCTACATGCGTAGATAATATTGAATCCAATTTGAATAACACGGAGGGTGTATCCGCAGCCAAGGTTCATTTCAATACCGGACGCATAGAGGTAGAACATGATCCTGAAACTGTATCCGATGAGAACCTGGTTAAAATCATCGCCAAGTCAGGATACGAAGCGAGAGTCTCTCAGTTTTAAATCCACAAGATTATGAAGTCACTGCAAATGCTATTGCGTAATGCAACAACACGGAAGAAAGCACTACTGATCGTCAGCGGCCTGCTCATCACTACCGGGTGGGTCGTTAATTTCTTTTGGATCTCGGCTTGGTCATTTAACACCTTGATGCTTCTAGCAACACTGACGGCCGGATTTGAAATCGTCCGCCGGGCCTGGCAGGGATTGCGGAACCTTCATACTAATATTGAGCTACTGGTAACCATTGCTGCAACAGGTGGCCTTGCCATTGGTGTGTACTGGGAAGCGTCGGCCGTAACATTTCTATTTTTGCTCGGAGGGTGGCTGGAAGCAAGGACCATGAGCAAAACCCGAGATACCCTAAAAGAGCTCATCAATATGGCACCGGAAACAGCGATCGTCGTAAAAGATGGTGAGCGAAGAGAAATTCCGGCCCGACAAGTGAAACAAGGAATGCAGGTGCTGGTTAAGCCCGGATCAAAAATTCCGGTGGACGGTATAGTGGAGTCCGGCACTACTTCGATAGACGAAAGCGCGATTACCGGAGAGCCCATACCGGCTGAGAAGCAAAGCGGATCAGAAGTGTATACGGGAACAATCAATAAAAACGGCCGTATTTACGTGCGTGCGTCCAAGTCAGGTGCCGACACCACGCTGGCCAAAATCATACAACGCGTCGAGGAAGCCCAAGAAGAAAAGGCTCCTACGCAGCGTTTCATCGAACGATTTGCAAGCTGGTACACGCCCGGTATAGTGGGATTAAGCATCGCCTCCTACCTGTTTACGTGGAACTTGGAGATGGCCTTAACATTATTGGTGATCGGATGCCCGGGAGCACTTGTGATATCAACCCCAATTTCTGTCATAACGGGTATCGGTAATGCAGCAAAAAAAGGAATTCTTATCAAAGGTGGTCAATACCTAGAAAATGCTGGGAAAGTTACGGCCATTACCTTGGATAAAACCGGTACATTGACAGCGGGTAAACCGAGTATCACCGAGATCATTCACTTTTCAAAGGCAACCACTTTTGCCGGGGTTGATCAGGAGGAAGAATTTGAGGAAGTACATACGGTTTCTTTGTCTGATCAAAATAGGGAATCACTCCCATCGGAAGGGGAAAAACTTCTTTATTGGGCTTCTGTAGCCGAATCGGTCTCTGAACATCCGTTGGCGGAGGCTATTCTGGCCGAAGAACAATCAAACCGTATCCCGGAGCCCGACCAATTTGAATCACATACCGGGCTTGGAATTGAGGCTATATTGGGTAATAATCATATTTATGTAGGAAAAGCCGAGTTTCTGCAGCAACAGGGAATATCCATTAGAGAAGGCATTAATAAGAAAATTCAGAATCTGACCAACCAAGGACGTTCGGTTGTGTTGGTAGCACGTAACAACGAACTTCTTGGAGCAATTGGGATAGCCGATCAAATGCGCCCGGATGCCCCAAAAATGATATCAAAATTCCGTGAAAATAGCATTGAACGCATCGCGATGCTTACCGGTGATGCCCTGGCCGCGGCTGAAGCCATTGCCGAAGCGGCAGGGATCACGGAGGTGCATGCAGGCATCCTGCCGGAAGACAAAAACGATATCATCCTTGAAATGCAAGAGCAAGGTCACCAAGTAGCGATGATCGGCGACGGCATCAACGATGCTCCCGCCCTTGCCTCAGCCGACATCGGCATTGCCATGGGGGCAGCTGGCACCGATGTAGCGATAGAAACAGCCGATATTGCTCTAATGTCCGACGACCTGATGAATATTCCAGAGGCACTCCGGCTGTCATCAAAAACACTAAGTAATATTCGCCAGAATGTAGTGATTGCACTGGTGACAGTCACGGCCCTATTAACTGGGGTATTTACCGATTCCGTTCATATGGCAAGCGGAATGCTCGTTCATGAACTATCTGTAATGGCGGTAATCCTTAATGGCATGAGGCTAAGATGGATTTAATCGGTAAATTAAGTGACCTCAACAAATCATAAAATAGTATTATTCTCTAGTTAGCCAGATTACTCAAAACGAAACTCCCATCTGTTCCGATTTAAGCAAAAGAATTTTCGTATAAGGTTGAAAAAAATCCAAAATAATTTAATTACTAAATGCATTGGAGATGATGCATGACTTTTTCGGGAAAGGTTTTCCCATCCTTCCTCTTCGGTACCACAAATAGTACTACATGAAATTCCAAAATTGTGACCCATTTCACGCAGAAGAATATTTCGTACTGGCTTCGGATCACAATAAGATAAAATTGTGGCTCATTTGAAAGGAAATGCTGATATATCCACTGTTACTATTGTTGAAAGATTTTTACATAGATTGGCATTATAATTTCGGGAAATGAATTTCTGTAAGCGCCTTTAGCTCAATTGGATAGATCGTTTGGCTTCGACCAAAAGGGTGGGTGTTGGAGTCTTCCCAGGCGTACTCAAGTAAAGTGTCCGCAACTTCTTGGCGAGCACTTTCTATTTTAGTTTCATTTTATCCTAACTAGGAAGGCCATCTTCTTTTAGAACCTTCTTGGCTCAACAATGTCTGAGCCGGTCACACAAGTAGTACGACATCAAATAATAAATTTACAACAGAAAACTATTATACCTGGCTTTCTGTAATCTAATCGTTTCAAATCATTCTCAGCAGTCAGTCTTCCCATAATATTGTCCAGCCTTAGTCTCACTCAATCCAAATATTTCTAAGCCTAGACTACTCCATAACCTTTAAACCAGTGGGTCTGGGCTTATGAAGTACTATAGCTAATCCACACTTTCTACATATTTGTTTAGTAACTTATGGGCTGATACTTAATAAGTCATAGGACAATGCGTGCATTGATCGTCGAAGATGAACCATTACTGAATGAAGAGCTGGAAGAGCATCTGCTGGAGGAGCAGTTCAGCGTTGACTGTTCCGAAACACTGCAGGAAGCCCGTGACCTGGTAGCGGGTGACGAGTATGATTTGGTACTACTTGATCTGGGGCTCCCCGACGGCAACGGACTGGAGCTGCTGAAGATGATCAAGAAGTATTATGATGAAACGGCTGTGGTTATTCTTACTGCCCGTGGTGAAGTTGAAGACAAAGTGAAAGGACTGGAATTGGGCAGCGATGATTACCTGGCCAAGCCTTTTGCTATGGCTGAGCTGCGCGCCCGTATTCATGCGGTTTTGCGCCGGCGGTTTAAAATCAATGAAAATGAAATTGAGGTGGAAAAGCTGCTTCTTAATCTCAATCATATGGAAGTGCGGTATGACGATCATAAGCTTGAGCTGACAGAGACGGAATATAAAATCTTGCGTTACCTCGCTTTGAATAAGAATAAAACGATTACCCGCATTGCCTTGGCCGAGCATATCTGGGGCAGTAAAATTGATGATCGATTTTCGCTGGATTTTATCAATTCGCATATGAAAAACTTGAGAAAAAAGCTCTCACAAGCTGAAGCACCGGACTTGATCGAAACAGTGTATGGCGTGGGATATAAGTTGGGGGTTCATGAATCTCAACAATAAGATACTGCTTAGCAACTTGGTCCTCTCCGTAATTATTTTCCTTCTTACCAGCGTTGGTATGTATTACCTGGTAAACGATACGGTGTACGATGAGCTGGATAACCATCTGCTACAGCACAAAATTGACCTTATGAATCAGGCAGAGGGGGATCCGGCAAGCCTTGATCAAATAAAGAATCTGGGAGGACTGGGTTCGTACGAGTGGATCGATATTTATCCCTATGGAGGGGATGTAAAACTTAACACCAATGAGTTTGCCACCATAGATACGGTACGGAATCCGAATGAGGTGGGGCCAGAGTCTTATCGCAGGCTGGCCACGACTATATCGGTTAACGATCGTTTTTACACAGTGAAAATTTATGAGGAGGTAGCGGCCTGGCAAAACATCAGTATGACGATACTGATAAGTGTACTTGCAGGCTTGTTGATATGGATTCTACTGCTATACCTGGTCAACCAGATGGTATTTGACCGTATCTTAACGCCTTTTTATGATACTGTGGATATTCTGGAAACCATTTCTGATCCTACTGATTTTGATGAGCGATTTCCGAGTTCCACCACTTATGAAGTGCAGGTATTGAATGATGCCCTAAATACAATGATGGACCAGATACGGTCTTCATTTGAGGAACAGAAAAAGTTTATCCAGAATGCCTCACACGAGTTACTAACCCCCTTGTCAATAATCCGACAAAAGGCCGAGAAAATTTTATCTAACTCGGATAAATGTGATCCGCAGACACTAAAAGCAGCCAGTGAAATCCAGCAAACTGCCGTTCGATTGAGTCGTCTCAGTAATGCGCTGTTGATGATCAGCAGGATAGAAAACAAACAATACGAACTTGATGAACAGGTGAATATTAATGCAGTAACTGAAGAGGTACTCGAAGAGCTGGGTGACTTTATCGGATTGAAGAAGATCACGGTTCAGAAAGACTTTAATACTCAGATTGCTGTAAAGGGGAATAAAGAGCTAATTCAGTCGGCCATTTATAATATTATACAGAATGCGGTGAAGTTTTCTCCTGAGCAATCGACCATTACCATTCGTACAAAAGGTGGGCAAGAGCATGAATCATTATCAATCATTGATGAGGGGCCCGGAATACCAGAAGAGCTCAAAGAATCGTTGTTTGACCGATTTAAAAAGGGACAGAATATTTCCAATAAATTAGGTAACAACAATGGGACCGGACTGGGCTTGTCGCTTGTAAAGAGCATTTGCAAGCTCCACGGTTTTGGCTATCTGGCCGAAAAAAAGAATGGTTCCGGTGCTAAAATTAGCCTCCATTTCTGAATCCATATTCTCTACAGATTTCCTTTATAGATTTTGACTGTAACAAAACTATGCGCTATTGCGCGGTAACGGTCAAAATAAGCGAAATGATTTTTTCTGTAGTTTTAGCACTCCTGATCTCATTTCAAATAGCCCCGTCGGATACAACTGATCTTAATAGCTTAAGCGTCGATAAAGCCCTTGAGATCGCCTACCAGCACAATCCCAAAATCAATCAGCTCAAAAATCGGATTGTCGCTCAGCGACAACAACAGCCGTTGAGTTTGGGTATCAGTAATCCGGAAGTAACCTACGCTAAAGAAGGTATTGGACAGAGATCATTTGCCGAGCAACGGTGGGTTGTCTCGCAGTCACTGGACTTTCCGCTTACCGGTTATTACAACTTCAAAAGTGAAGATGCCAATACCAGTGCCATGGAATTAGAGCTGCAGGCAATGAGGCTTCAGCTTAAAGCTGATGTAAAGTCGGCCTATACCCAACTGGCTTATGCAATCGAATCGAGTCACCTGGCACGTGAACGTGTAGATTTATTCAAGAGCATGAGAAATGCAGCACGGTCTCGGGCCGATCTCGGGGAATCATCCGAAATTGACGCGATGCAGGCCGACCTTCAGCTGACTGAAGCTCAAAACAGCATGCAGAAATCCTACCAAGATATCATGGACGCGCGCTATAACCTTTTTGAGACCATTGGGCTTGATGAGGAAGAACAGACCTACGAAATCAGTTTTCCGGATACACTACAATATGTAGCAGTGAACATCAACCAGGATGAGGTATTACAACAGTTGCAGCAGCATCCCCAACTCCAGAAGATCAGCAAAGATCAGCTGGCAGCATCTTATCAGACGAAGGTGGCTAAGAGCGGATATCTGCCAGATATCAACCTGAAATATTACCGGCAGGATTTTGGTGATGGATTTGATTTCAATGCTTTTGAAGTGGGAGTAAGCATCCCATTATGGTTTGGAATTAACCAATCGAACAAGGTTCAACAGTCCAAAGCACAGTACCGCGTACAGGAGTGGCGCTTTCAGGAGGAACAGTTGTCAATCAAGAAACAAGCTGAGCAGGCCTGGCATGGATACGAGACCACGCAGGCCAACATAAAACGCTTCCGAGAATCCATACAAGAACAGTCTAAAGAGCTTGTAACCATGACACAAAAGGGCTATCGGCTTGGAGAGCTGGATCTACTGACGCTGCTTGAAGCTCAGCGGACCTATCTGCGAACCCAGCAGATTTATTATGAAACGCTAAGGGATTATTACCTGCGGATTATTGAGCTCGAACAGTACCTACAATCTGATATCATATTCGAATAATAACACAGTCGATTTATTATGAATGTTCTGTCAAACCGATTTAAATACTCATCATTTTCTTCTCCTATACTGGTTGTCGGATTGATGCTTTTTATGAGCAGTTGTGGTTCCGAGACTGCGGAAGAGGCAATCCAAACCGATCCGGGAACACCCCCCTCATTGTCAGGAAAACAAACCGAACAGGTGGTTCGATTAACTGAGCAACAAGCAAAGGATCTGAATATTCAGCTTTATACTGTCAAGACCGAACAGGTCAGTTTTGATATCAATGCTCCTGGGCAAGTTTATGCAGCCCCGGAAGGCATTTCGGTGGTTAGTTCCCCTATCAATGGACGGGTGTCAAAAATTTATGCGCACGAAGGAGAGCGGGTCCAGAAAGGTGATCCCCTGCTAGATCTGGAAAGTCTGGAGTATGCAAACTTGGTGGGTTACTACCTTGAAGCTACGGCTGAGATTACCTATCAGCAACAGCAGGTAGAGCGGCTAAAAGTACTCACCGAAGAAAAAATCAGTCCCCAGCGTGCACTTGAACGGGCACAAGCCGATCTGCGACGCGCAAAAACTAAACAGAATGCTTCGCTAGCGCGACTGCGCGCAGTGGGTATTACACCCAAAGAAGTACAGGAGTGGGATCCTTTTATGTCTGAACCCAAAGCAGAATTGACCATTTATGCCCCTATTTCGGGTGTATTGAACCAGCACCTGATTGACCTGGGCGAATCGGTTAATTCTTATGACAAACTGCTGGATATCATCGACAATACCGAAGTACTTGTGCGTGGCTTTGTGTCACCGGCCGATGCTCCTTTTGTACAAGGGGGAACATCGGTTGTGATCACCGAAAAGACCGAAGATGGGGCTCCACAGGGCAAGCGTATTGAAGGAGAAGTAACTTCCGTAAATCCCGCCCTCGATGAAGAAAATCGGTCCATCGTGCTCAACAGCATTGTTCCCACCGAAAATGGCTGGCCCATTGTGGGGCAGAGCGTGCGGATGAAATACGCTGCCCAACCGCTGGATTCAACCTTCACCATTCCATTATCAGCTATTCAGTTCGAAGCGCAGGATGCAGCGGTTTTTGTACAGCAAGGTCCTAGGGAATATGTGAAACGAGTAGTACAGGTTGAACGAATGACCGAGGATCGTGCGGTGATTAGTGCAGGTCTGGAACCGGGTGAAAAGATTGCCATTACCCAGGTATTCAGCCTGAAAGCACTGGAGCGTTTTGAACAATTTGCCGACTAACTAATAGCTATATCTGCCATGTTAAAGAGCATTATTGATTTTAGTCTGAAGCAGAAATTTGTAGCACTGTCGCTGGTGGTATTAATGGCGGCCGGTGGTATTTTTTCGCTAACTGATATTCCAATAAATTCTCAGCCTGATGTAACCCCGGTGCAGGTTCTGGTTATTACCAAAGCAGGCCAGTATTCTCCCTATGACGTAGAGCGTTTGGTGAGTTATCCCATCGAAACCTCGATGAACGGATTGCCGAATGTGAAGGAGGTGCGATCGATTTCTCAGTTTGGACTCTCGGCGGTAACGGTGCTCTTTGAAGAGGGTACAGATATCTACTTTGCACGCCAGCAGGTGAGTCAGCGCGTACAGAGTATAGCCGAGGAGCTGCCGGAAGGCGTCTCTACTCCCAACCTGGGCCCCATTTCTACAGCGATGGGTGAAATTGTACAGTATGTGGTTCGCGGAAAGAACCACTCACTGACTGAGCTTCGTACTATACAGGACTGGCTTATTGCTCCCCAGCTTAAAACGGTAGAGGGAGTGACAGAAATTAACTCCTTCGGTGGCTTCGTCAAACAGTTTGAGGTAGCCGTCAATCCCGATAAGCTTCGAAATTTTGGGATTGGGCTGAAGGATTTAACTGATGCCATCAAAAATAATAATAGCGTTTCCGGAGGGAATTACCTTGAGCATAACCGAGAGCAGTACATTGTTCGGGGTTTTGGTCAGATTTCAGACACCAAGAATATCGAGAATATTATAGTAAAACGGATTGAGGATCGCCCGGTCTACGTCAAAGATGTGGCGGATGTGAGCATCGGTCGGCAGCTGCGTCAAGGTGCTGTAACAAAAGACGGTGACGGTGAGATTGTTACCGGCATTGTGATGATGCTCAGGGGTGCCAATGGCCGCGAAGTCATTCAGCGGATGGATGAGAAAATAGCGGAGGTGAACCAAAGCCTGCCTGAAGGAGTAACGATTGAAAAATTTTACGATCAGTCCGACCTGATTGATCGTACCACCGATACCATTGTCACCAACCTAGTGGAAGGAGGGTTTTTTGTCATTGCCGTGCTGCTGTTGTTACTCGGTGAAATTACGGGAGCAATTATTGTGGCAGCCGTAATTCCGTTGTCGATGCTGTTTGCCTTCATCGGTATGGACCAGCTGGGGTTGGCAGCCAACCTGATGAGCCTGGGAGCTATCGACTTTGGGATGGTCGTGGACGGCTCGGTTGTGATGGTGGAGAATATTGTAGAGAAACTGAACAGCGATAAATCGAAGAAATCAAAGCTGGTGATCATCCGGGAGGCCGCCCACGAAGTGGCCCGTCCCATTTTCTTTGGCGTATTAATTATTCTGATGGTGTACGTGCCGGTGATGACCTTCTCCGGTATGGAGGGGATTTTATATCGCCCCATGGCCATAACGGTCGGTGCGGCTGTCTTCGGATCCCTTATTTTAGCACTGGTATACGTGCCTGCTATCTCGGCCCTGGTGTTTCGCAACGGCGTTAAAACGCGCAAAAACTATGTCACCAACTGGCTGAAACCCCGCTATGAAAACTTTCTTGAAAAGAGCCTGGATAAAAAAGTGGTCACCATTGGCACGGCGGTGGTGGTCTTTGGAATCTCAATGGCACTTATGCCGTTTCTGGGTACGCAGTTTTTACCCGAACTTGACGAGGGGTCAATCCTGATTGAGCAGGTGCGTATGCCATCGGTCACACTCGATGAATCAGTACAGAACGCCAACTGGCTAGGCGGCAAGCTCACAGATAACATCCCGGAAATTAAGACCGTGGTTCCCAAAACGGGTCGCTCCGATCTTGCCAACGACTGGATGGGGGTTCACCAGACGGATGTCTGGGTGATTTTGCATCCCCGGGAACAGTGGCGTGAGGGGATGAGCAAAGAAGACATTATCGATGACATCAGGCCCTACCTGGAAACGGAGCCCGGCCTCTCCTACAACTTTACCCAGCCTATTGCCATGCGTGTGGATGAACTAACCAGCGGCGTGAAATCGGATATTGCAGTCAAGGTGTTTGGCGAAGAGCTGGATACCCTGAACGCTGTGGGACGTAGAATTTCCGGCATTCTCAATGATCTGGAAGGGACCGACAACTTCCTGCTGGAGCAAAGCAGCGGTCAGCCGTATTATAATATCCAGATTGATCGCGAAGCAGTAGCCTCGTACGGGCTCAATGTAAATGATGTACAGAATGTAATTGAAACCGGCATTGGCGGAAGTGAGGCCGGTCAAATTTTTGAAGGTCAGCGAAGGTTTAATATCAACGTAAGGCTACCCGAAAATTTGCGGAGTGACTTCCAGGACATCATGGATGTGCCGCTACAGCTGCCTAACGGAGGATATATCCCACTCAAAGAAGTGGCCGAAATTTATGCCGAGGAGGGACCGCGTCAGATTTCCCGCGAAAATGGCTGGCGGCGTGCCATATTGGGAATCAATATATCGGGAATAGATGTGGGCAGCTATGTCTCCAACCTTCGCGAGGCGATTAATGAAAAAGTGGATATTCCGGCCGGATATTTTATTCAGTATGGCGGATCCTTTGAAGATCAACAGCGCGCAATGAATCACCTGCTGATTGTAGTACCCATTTCGTTACTGATTATTATTGGGCTACTCTATATGATGTTTGGCAAACTACGCTTTACGATGCTGATATTTTTGAATCTCCCGCTGGCGCTCTCCGGGGGGATTTTCATCCTGTGGCTACGCGGGCTGTATCTGTCCGTCTCGGCCAGCATTGGCTTTGTTGCGCTGTTTGGGGTAGCAGTACTCAACGGTATTGTACTGGTTGCCCATCTCAATGACATGCGCAAAGAGGGTGCTGGTTTGCGTACAGCAGTTATTAAGGGAGCCAGTGACCGATTGCGACCGGTATTGATGACGGCCCTGGTAGCCAGCCTTGGATTCATTCCAATGGCATTTAATGTCGGGCCTGGCTCAGAAGTCCAGCGCCCGCTCGCCTCGGTGGTTATAGGTGGATTGGTAACAGCAACATTGCTTACTCTGCTGGTTCTTCCAACAATCTATCACTGGATGGAGAAAGGGAAAGAGCTAGTTATCAAAAATGATGCATTTTAATCAAATATAAGGTGAGGTATCTGTTATGAACGATGCATATTTACATTTGGTCATCAACCATTTCCCTATTTTCAGTATGCTCTTTGGGCTGGTTATTCTGGGATGGGGAATATTGAAAAAACAGGAGTCAATCCAGAAAATTGCAATGGTACTGCTTGTTCTCGGTGCCATTACGAGCTATATAGCAATCGAAACCGGCGAAGGAGCCGAAGAAATTGTCGAAGATTATGTAGCTACCATATCCCATGATGCCATTCACAATCACGAAGAAGCGGCCGAGGTGGCCATGTGGCTTTCAATGGTAACCGGCGGGCTTGCGTTGATAAATTTAGTTGTTGTGAATTATAATATCCGCTATAAAAATGTTCTGATAGGCATTCTGTTGGTTGCGACTACGGCTTCTCTAGGCGCACTTATATATACTGCCTATCAAGGAGGAAAAATTCGTCATCCCGAGGCACATGACACCATTAAAATTGAACAATCAATTGAAGACTCTGAAATCGACAATTAATTTAGTTATTCAACATTGAATAAATTATGAAGTCCTTAACTCATAATTTCAATTTCTTATAAAAAGAGCAATACCTATATATTTGCTATAATTAGAAAAAGAAACTTAATCTCCCCGTGAGGCACGAAACAGATCTGCACAGTGCGTAAACTGATCTGCCGATCCTACCATTACCAAACGATCTCCGGGTTGTACTTTAAAATCTCCCGCCGGATTCCCTATCATTCGACCATCCCTGCGTATGGTCAATACCGTTAAGTTATATTTATTTCGCAGTTGTAGTTCCTGAAGTGTTTTGCCGACTACCGAAGCCCCTTCGCGAACAGCCACTGCGCGAGTATGTAACCCCTCTTCATCTAATCCCTGTAATACCATCAAATGTGCCTCTTGCACGCTGCCCCGCAGTATTTCATAATCGTCGGCACGCAATGTTCGTATGTGGTCTTCAATTTCATCCTGCGGTATCATATACGCACCTAACACTTGAGAAAAAATACGAACGGTGGTTTCCATTTCTTCGGGGATGACAATATCGGCGCCCATCTCCTCAAGTTGCCCAACCTCAGAGAGATAACGGGTGCGCACAATAAGCTGCAGCGTAGGATTTTTATGCCGAGCAACCTTAACAATACGCCGGCTGGCAGAAGGATCGTTCGTAGCAATAACGCATAACTTTGCTTTTGAGATCCCCGCCCTATCAAGAATATGACCACGACTCGCATCTCCATAAATGGCAGGTATATCATTCTGGTGCATTTCTTTAACCGATTCGGGATTCATCTCGATAATCATATACGGAATACCAGTATTGTGCAGTACTTGCTCCAGATGCCGCCCGGCGGGACCATACCCCACAATGATGACATGATCCTCAAAGTCAAGATGCTCGTCAGCCCCTAACTTACCCGTATCTTGTCCCAGTTTTTTTAGCGGGGTCTTAGCCAACAGACTACCAAGCCCGGGGCCCGACTCCAATAAAAATGGAGTTAAGATCATCAGCAAAACCGAAACGGCGATAAACGTTTGGGACCCAATTTCTCCCACTCCTGCAGGAGTAATGCCCGCCATTCGTCCAGCACGTTCCAATACAAAAGAAAATTCACCTATTTGTGCCAGGGCGAGTCCTGCGGCAGCGGCAATACGAACCGGATAACCGAGTATAATCAAACTAGTGGAGGTGACAAGCAGCTTAAGTAGAATTACCACCGCGGCTGTACCCAATAATAGTAAAGGGTGCTCAATAACATATTGTAAATCCAATAACATTCCGACTGAAACAAAGAATACGGCATTAAATATCGTACGGAGTGGTAAAATTTCGCTCAATGCTTGCTCGCTGAAATGACTTTCACTAACAACTAATCCGGCCATAAAAGCCCCTAGTGCAAGACTCACATTAGCCATACTGGTAAGTGCAGCCGTCCCAAAGCAGATCGCTACTACCGTAAGAAGGAACAGTTCCTGCCTTCGTGTTTGAGCCACTTTCTCCAAGATCCACGGTACAATGCGTCGGGCCAGAATAATGACACCGGTAATCAGCAAGACCGCCTTACCCAGTATCCAAACTACATCAATAGCAGATTTTGACTGACCAGCCAAGATGGGAACCAATAGTACCATCACAATAATAGCCAGATCCTGGAAAATAAGTACAGCCAGCGAAAGCTGACCAACCGGAGTGTCGGTTTCACCACGTTGTGTAAATAAGCCTAACACAATGGCTGTACTACTGAGTGCTACTAAAAAACCTGTATAAATAGCCGTATCCAAAGACACTCCAAAGGCAGCAAGAAAACCTACTACGGCAAAAGTAGTTACTGTCACTTGTAGACCGCCGCCAACCAAAATCGCTTTTCTGATGCGATTTAGCTTTTCCAGACTAAATTCGATACCGATTGTAAACAGCAGAAGGATAACCCCGATCTCGGCCAGCATATCAACCAGCCCTTGTTCATACACCAGTCCCAATGCATTAGGTCCAATAATTACGCCTGCAATCAGAAAGCCGACAATAGGAACCAATTTTAGGCGATAACAAAGATAAGCGATAACAACACTTACTAAGAATAACGCGACGAGTTCATTTAAAAAGGGAAGTGCTACCGATAAAACCATTTTGAAAACTTAAATTTTTAAAAGATACCTTAAAACATTGAACCTTTATGTTTCTAACTAGAAACATACTGCATCTTGTTTTTTCTTTACTGACAAATGGAACACGCTCTTGTTGTACTCTTTTTATCTAAATAGATAAGATAATTTTCAGACACTCATATAGTTTTGACAATGGTATCACTCAGAACGGTTTAGAGAATGAATCGCACGTCCCACACTGACAAACGAAATACCTTGGTTTTGGGCAGTGCTGATCATAACCGCTTCAAAAATTGGTTTATTTACATCTTTTTTTGCCTCCCAAATAATCAAAAAGTTAGCTCCAACACCACCTCGTAAGTCTTTTTCTTCAACCACAAAAGATGTTGAGGACAAGGGATTTATTATTCGAGGCTCCTCAAGGTATTTATGAATCAAATTCCCATCCGAATCATAATAATACACCTTGCTGATAGTAAGAGAGGAATTCAAATCCGTATTTCGAATGCTTAGGGTGGCTGTTAGATTAAATGTTCTACTCCGGTTTCGCTGATATATGTGAGAGTATACCGGCACATAAACCGTACCACCCAAAAGGGCATCAGAACTGTATGAAATAAATTGTTTAAGTGAATCGATGAAAACTGAGTCTGTCTGAGCCCTTGACATGTCCGGCTTGTCGGTTTCACCACATGACAGAAAGAAAACAGCGAATCCCAAGACCAGACTGATACTTTTTATTTTATCTATCCCAAATATTTTATCCATAAATTTTCTCTTTCTTATCAAGTTACAAAAAATATCCTACCATTCATCTAAAACAACAATCAATTTATAATCTTACCATTAAAATCGGATACAACTATTACTTATACAGCATTTGATTCTTAAATATGAAGTGAATGTATAGAATTGCGAATTAACATCGAGGCATCAAAATAACAACATCTTGTACTTTTCAACCAGCGAAAAATGTTACCATCTTATAAACTGCTAGGTAGGGTGAAACCTGTAAACGAAAGAGTATCTCGTTGGCTGATACAGTTACAGAGCGATAAATGAGAAGAATTATAGAAAGGAAATACTTATCCCGTACTCCTTTTACCAGGCCGAACTATTTAAGACGTACTCAGATGTAAGATGATCAAAACTCTCCTGCAATAGGCTATTATCTTATACTTCCTTGGCAAGCTCCAGTTGTTGGCTAGGAAAATAGATCTCTACCTCTTTCGTATATGTAGCTTCTTTAAACTGAGGTATTACTATCAACTCGTACCACTTTAAAAACTCTTTCGCAGAAATGGGGTCCATGCTGCTCCAACTGTCGATATCCACAGCAATAACATTCAAACCGTCCACATCTCTTTTCTTTAGATAGGTCACTACATCTCGATAGTCACCCTGACACAGAGGTCGATTTATATTTTCATCGTCACTAATAACTTCAAATCGTAATTTCATTAGGTCCCGCTTGGTAGGCATAGCGCTTTCACTCATGGTAGTCAGTCTCATTTTTAAAAAAAAGCAGTAGAATATACCGTTATTATTTCAATAAAGACAGGTTATCCAACGCACGAAAATTCTAAATATGATTATTTTTTTCAGAACAACATGTAAGACCCTTGAAAAAGCGAATCCTTACAATTTAATTTTTTCTCTCTGAGAATATGCCTAATAGAGCAGTTTCACAATAAAAAACTGGATATGTACTCGTAAAAAGGAGGATATTAATTACTTCAAGTGCTATTTGGGAAGGCCTTTTTACGTAGCCAAATTTGCTCTTGCATCTTCCTCGCGCCGAGCCTCTTCTTTGGAGATATCTTCTAAAGACATTCCTTTGGTTTCATTTACAAAAACTTTAACAAAGAAATAGGCTATTACCCCAAAAAGGGCATAGATACCGTATGATATCCCAAGCCCCAGGGTTGAGAGCATAACAGGGAAACTCATTGTAATAATGAAATTAGCTCCCCATTGAGCCATCCCACATAAGGCAAGAGCCGCTCCCCGATAATGATTGGGAAACATCTCTCCGAGCATCACCCACATCACTGGCCCCCATGAGAAGGCGAAAAAAGCGATATATGCATTTGCTGCTAACAGTGCTAATACCCCTTGTGTAGAATTCAGTACGAGTGCATCAGCACTACTGCTGGGGGCAGCACTGAAAATGTAAGCCAAGACTCCTAACATCACAGCCTGCCCCAGTGCACCTACCAACAATAACGGTTTACGGCCTACTTTATCAATCAGCATAATAGCTACAAAAGTGAAAAATATATTAACACTCCCGCTAATCACGTTTTGCAGCAGGGCATCAGCTTCTGTAAAACCGGCTGATTTCCAGAGTGTGGCCCCATAATAGAAAATGACATTAATACCGGTAAACTGCTGTAATACAGCCAGCCCAAGTCCCACCCAAACCAACAGATGCACCTTGCCCGTATAGCGACTAATAATATTGCCCAATTTGGGTTTCATCCCGTCTTCTAGGGTAGATTTTATCTCAGCAACTTTGGCTTTGATATCAGCCAGAGGAGAGATCTTTTCCAATATCCGACTGGCTTTCTCATCTTTTCCAGCCGCCACCAGGTAACGGGGCGACTCAGGGATGGCAAGCAGCGAAATAAGAAATACAGAGGCGGGAACAATTTCAGCCCAGAACATCCATTGCCAAGTTTCAAATCCTCCCCACAATAGTTCTGAAGCCCCACCTGACATTCCGGCCAGCCAGTAATTACTCATAAATGCCATAAATAGTCCTACTACAATCATCAGCTGCTGCATGGTAGCCAGGCGACCCCGAATTTTTGATGGGGCAATCTCACTAATATAGGCGGGCGCCAAAATGCTGGCTGCACCCATGGCCATACCCCCTACAATACGATAGATAACAAATTCCAAAGACCCGCCCGACATACCCGATCCCCAGGCACTTATGATAAATGCTACAGCCGTTGATATCATAATGGGCTTCCGACCAAATTTATCAGCCAAATTTCCGGCAAAGAAAGCCCCTACCATACTACCTAACAAGACTGAAGCCACATTAAAACCGGTTCCTACAGAATCTGACCCAAATGCTAACTGAAGGGCGTCTACCGTTCCGTTAATAACACCACTGTCGAATCCAAAAAGAAAGCCACCTAAGGCAGCGGCTAATGACATTAGGAAAACCCGGCTTAAGTTATAGTCTTTCCCCATTGAACAATCACTGTCTGTAGTTAATATTGAAGATGTAAGGAATCAGTTCTTAATTTTTATAAACACGGATATAGTCTACTTCCATCCGGGCTTTGCTGATATTAGGATCAATACCGTTTTTTAAGCCATCAGTTTCATACTGCGGATCACTTCCCCAATTTCCACCCATAGCTATATTCATGATAATGAAGAATTCATCATTATATGGCCAGGTTTGATCATCCTTTATGGAAGGGGAATAACTGTAGAACTCTTCACCGTCAATTTTAAATGTCATTTTCTTTGAAGTCCACTCAACTTCGTAAATATGGAAGGCACTATTAAAATCATTCACCGCTTTTTCTCCCGTATTTTGGGTATTGCCATGACTTGAGGGCGTATGGAGAGCACTGTGCACTACCCCCGGATCTTTCCCAACGTGTTCCATAATATCTATCTCTCCGCAGGCCGGCCATCCCACTTCTGTAATATCAGCACCCAACATCCAGATGGCAGGCCAGGTTCCCGAACCTTTAGGCAATTTTGCCCGTGCCTTAACAGTAACATGTTCAAATGTTTTTAACTCCTGCGTTTTAATACGAGCTGACGTCCAGTCACCGTTTTCTTTCAACGCTTCAATAATAAGCTTCCCGTCTTCAAGACGTACATTTTTAGACTGATCAGTATAATATTGTACTTCGTTATTTCCCCATCCGCTACTACCATGCCCAATATCATATGTCCAATAATTACTATTGGGCGTTGTTCCGGTATTAAACTCATCCGACCAGATTAATTCCCCACTTTGGGTAGAGTCGCCTGGGGGTACCTCTTCATCGTAATCAAAACTATTTCCGGGATTATCAGATGCACAAAAGGTAACAGTAGCCAGCAGTAATAGAACAGTTAAAAAGTGTTTCAAAATTATAGTCATTTAACAATTGGGACCTGTCACAGGTTCTAATAACACATTATAAAAAAAGGTGGCGGGAAAGCACGAACCACCTTCCCACCACAAATAGTTACTCGATTAACTGAAAATCATCTATGAAAAAGAGTCCTGGCATAGAGTGCCCCTCTCCCCCAAGTTGAATAACGATACGGTCAAAGTCTTCTCGATCACTAACACTACTGAAATCGAATTCTAACTCTACCCACGTATCCGTGTCTGCTACCTGTTTTATCACCGTTTCTTGTGTTTGCCATGCATTACCGCCCAGCCCCGTAGCACCGGAAACATTATGTAATTTTACCTCTACCTGCATATCCAACGATTTATTGGGCGCCCAGTCAGGAGCATTCGGATCCTCCGTTACATAATCATTATATGATGGGAAATATGCTTTTAATTTGACAGTGCTTCGCTCATTGAGATTCAATTCATAACCCAGATCTATATAAACGTTATCCCATTGTGCTTCGCCCTTTTTATATTTAGCAACTTTAGCAGAGGTATTCACGCCTACGGGCGCAGGGTTATCATATCCTTCAACAAAATTTGCTATCTGATCTTTCGTCCAATTTACGTTTCCTTCCTCATCAAAATTATCCGTCAATTCTTCAGATTTATAAGGCAATGGTTCTATCGGGTGTTCATACCCTTCTGTAATCAAACTATGGTACCAAGAAAAACCATTCTTAGTATCTTCATACCTGATCTTCATCGTATTCTCTGTTAACTCCAGTATTTGGTATGTTTGTGTTCCAGCATAGAAACCTATAAATGTAGGACTAGATACTTTTAGTGTTAGATCACCATTCGCTGCCTCTATGAGGTTAAATGTTTGATCAGCCGGAGCAGTCCAGGGTGCCATCAGATCAGCACCGGAGGGGGGTACTGTAGTATTCTCAAACTCATCACCATACGCCGAATTTAAAAACACATCTCCATTAGTTTCCATCTCATAGGAGAATCCCTCCAACTTGAATGTGTAACGGTCATTATAAAGACCTGAATTAGCTTTAGCTTCTGGGGCTGCCTGCCACCATTGTGGTGCAAAATGATCTATTGAACCAAGCCCCATATGGCCAAACTGAGTACTGTCAACAACCCAAGTCTTACCATTTGTGGCATCTATTCCCCCGGTAAGCATATTCAAGTTGGGGTCATCAAGCATTGCATAATTGGTCTGCGCAATTTCAACCTTTTTAGTATTCAAAGCCTGACCCGCCTCAGTAAAGGCCGTAAGTGTTACGGTATATTCCCCTTTTAACGGAAATTCTCCCTGCACTTCTTTTCCCTCTGCTGTTGATCCATTTCCAAAATCCCAGAGAAATTTAAAGCCTTCTGTAGTACTGGTGAAGGTTACAACATTAGGATTTTCAGAATTAGGTGTAGATTCAAAAGTAACATCCTCTGACTTCGGAGCGTTTCCCAAATCCGGGGCTGAGGTCACCTGTGGCTCACATGCTGACACCAATAGTAACAGCACCGGAATGATCCAGTAAAGTTTATCTTGTTTGATCATAGTATTCCTCATTTAGTTCTTTTATTTAATTTCGTTATCGGTAGACTGTTACTAGTAACCGTCATTCTGGTCTAGCTTTCCATTGGAAATATCAATCTCACTTTGGGGGATAGGGAAAAAGCCCTTTCGAGACTTGTCATATTTGACAACAAAGTGCTTTTCATCGCCAACATATCCATCTTTTTTCCCAGAGACACTGATGTGTTGTGCAGCAACATCTTCTCCTCGCCGCTGCAGATCCCAATATCGCTGACCCTCCAGCGCCAGTTCCAGGCGTCGTTCTTTGTAGATATTTTCGAGAGTTGCAGTAACTGATCCCATACCTACTCTGTTT
Source organism: Fodinibius saliphilus (assembly GCF_005869845.1). Taxonomy (NCBI): domain Bacteria; kingdom Pseudomonadati; phylum Balneolota; class Balneolia; order Balneolales; family Balneolaceae; genus Fodinibius; species Fodinibius saliphilus. The sequence goes on from NZ_VAWF01000002.1 coordinate 218,121, forward strand.
CGAACCTCGTCGAGATATCCCTGGGCCTTTCCATTATTGCCAGCCTTCACATGAAGCTCTGCAGCCATCAAAAGCACATCGGCATATCGAATCACCCGATAATTGTTCCCCCAGTTTAACTCTAGCTGACCGTTTCCTTCCTCACGAGCATACGATTTGTGAGTAGTATACTTCTGAGTGAAATTACCGGTGTGTTGATAACCAACTGTTAACCCTTCATTCAGCTCATCTTCAAAAAGTACCGTTGCTTCTAAACGCGGATCCGAAGAATCAAATGCATCAATCAGTTCTTGGGTGACCGGAGAAAAGCTCCAACCAAGCAAGTAATCTTCTTGACCAGGTTGCTTAACACGAGGCCCCTGCATCTGGGGAGCCATATTTCCTTCTCCACCCTGTATATACCCCCAGTCCCACCAAGGACGTGAATCCGAATAGGAGATCTCGAAAACCGACTCAATACTAAATTCAGATTCTGGCTTAAACAGGTCTTCGTAATTATTCATCAGATCATGACCACTATTCGTAATCACATCTTCAATTGCCTGGATAGCTTTTGTTCGGTCCACCGACTGATCACCAGCAGGCAAATCGCTTCCATATACCCCTTTATAAAATAAATATACCCGAGTTAATAATGACTGTCCTGCCCACTTTGTTACACGCCCCTTTGTGCTAACACTTTCTGGAAGATTCGGAATTGCCTCCAAAAGATCTTTCCCAATTTGGCTATATACATCAGCAGGTGCAGCCTGAGGCTGATTAAATTTACTCGGATCTTCTAAAGGTTCTGTTATAAGAGGCACATTCTCATAAAATCGAACTAGGTCGAAATAATAATAGGCTCGTAAAAACTTGGCTTCTGCTGTTGTTCGCTCTATAAAAGTTGTATCAGCAGTAATATTAGGGATCTGCTGCAAAAATTTATTAGCCCTGTAGATTCCCGTATAATATTTTTGCCATAATCCGTGTACCTCCCCGTTAGTAGTCCGAATATTATGTTTATCTACTTCAATAATATTGGGGGCATCACTACTGCTTGCCCCTCCCGCAAAGGCATCATCTGATGCTATATCGGATAACATCTCTGGCACATGGAATCCGTTAACTGTATTCCATTGCAGTACATCATATATTGCAACCAGTGCTTCCTGAGCATCACTCTCCGTTTCATAAAAGTTTGATTCAACACGTTGATCAAGAGGTTGTTCTGACAAAAAGTTGTCACACCCAGCCATCATCAAGAGTATTGTCACAACTAGGGTAGCTCGTATTATATTTAGATTATTCATAATCATAGTTGTTTTAATAGGGTGAAAATACCTTTAGAAATTAATATTGAAACCGATACGATAGCTTCTGGCCTGAGGATAAACTCCCCGGTCTATACCAACATTCAATGGAGAAGAAGCACCTATTTCCGGATCGAAGCCACTATAACTGGTAAGGGTGTACAGGTTATCAGCAGATACATACACACGGGTTTTAGAAAGCCCGACCTTCTGTAGTAATTGGCTAGGCAGATTGTATCCTACCTGCACATTTTTTATTCGCAAGTAAGAACCATCTTCAACATATAGATCCGAAATCCTGGTCCAGTTTTGATTGCTATCATTCCAGGAGAAACGCGGCATCTCATTAGAAGTACCTTCACCATTCCAACGATTAAGATACTTTACCGGCATGTTTGTCATTTTCAGATCATGTCTGCGAGTAGCATTGAAAATATCATTACCAATAGTCCCCTGCATGAATATTGAAATATCGAACTCTTTATAGTCTGCCCCCAGGTTGATTCCATAAGTAGCATCAGGCGTTGGATTCCCAATCATGGTCCGATCGGCATCATTGATAACTCCATCACCATTCAGATCTCGGAAACGCACATCTCCGGGTACGGCATTCCCTTGGATAGGAGTACCATTTTTTGAATAATTATTAATCTCCTGTTGGTTTTGGAAGATTCCATCGGTCTCATACCCCCAGAAATAACCGATTGGGTACCCTTCTTCAGCCCGACTGACAATACCAAAGGTTGAAAAGCCAGCACCGGTTATCACTCCTTCGGCATTCCCGATATGAGTCACTTCATTCTGGTTGAAAGCAACATTAGCACCTATACTATAGCTAAACTCCTCGCCATAGTTTCGATAGGTAACACTAAGTTCGACCCCCTCATTTTGGACACTTCCACCATTAACAATTGGAGGATTAGCACCTACATGTCCAAGTATTGGAGCTTCGACTAATAGACCTTTTGTTTCTTTGAGATAGTAGTCAGAAGTAATCATCACCTTATCATCAAAGAGGCCAAGATCAATTCCAATATTAAACTGCTCCGAAGTTTCCCACTTCAACCCTGGATTTGATATCCTTGCCGGCACTGAACCTGTAACAAACTTTTCGTCTGCACCAAAGGTATATCCGTTACCAGCTGCAATAGTGGAGGTATAGGCAAAATTACCTATGTTCTGATTTCCATTCTGCCCCCATGAAGCACGTAGCTTCAATAGATTTATGATCTCCATCTCCTCCATAAAACGCTCATTACTAGCTACCCATCCAGCAGAAACCGAGGGGAAAACAGCATATCGATTATCCGGTCCAAACTTGGAGGATCCATCAACCCTTACAATCCCCGTTAAAAGATATTTTTCATCAAAGTTGTATGAAGCCCGACCAAAATATGAGAGTAACTTTTCGTTGTAAGCTCCTCCTGTTGTACGCATAGATTCTTCATCAGAAGCAACATTAATCCATGCATTTTCCGGATCCGACATTAAGAGTCCCGCCTTAGAACCAAAGAGATCTTCTCCATGAACCTTCTGCGCAGTAACCCCACCTAACATCTTTATGTTATGTTTATCAAAATCCTGCTCGTATGAAATCGTATTTTCAAAGTTCCATGTGAAATATCGGCTCTCCGTTTTACTTACAAGCGAGCTGCTACTATTCTGTGCTGCATTTAAATAATACACAGGACTATAGTTATCATTCTTCACAAAAGCGGCGTCAATACCCAAAGTACTCTTTACTACTAAATTGGGAAGCACTTCATACTCGGCATATAAATTATTTACCAGTTTGTCTACTTGTGTACTACCATGCGTAGTTTCAAGGCGAGCTAAGGGATTGACAATCTCCTGCGTTACATAGTTTGAAATACCGTAGTAACGGCCGTCATTTTGAACAGCATGTTCTGGGTAACTTTGCAAGTCTTGCTCATCCGTTTCATAGATGGGCGTAAGCGGGTCCATATTTAATGCATTACTCAATGGAGATCCCCATTCACTATTACTCAGAACTGCCTTACGATCTATTCGGCTGTAATTAAGGCTGTTCCCAAACTTAAATACCTCACTAACTTCGTTATCCAACTTCAAATTAAGTGTATAGCGGTCAAATTGTGACTTTTCTGCACCCACAATTCCTTCCTGAGAAAAATAGGATAACCCAGAAGAATAAGTTGTTTTGTCATTACCCCCTGAAATCGTTACCTGATGATTCATCATCGGCGCATTCTCATTAAATACAGCAGACTGCCAGTCGGTACCTCCCGAAACATTTTGCCCAACAGGAAATGGCATACTTAAGCCTGCGTTTGCTGCTCCTTCATTCATCATCATCATATATTGCTGGGCATTCAACACATTCATCTCCTTCCACGCATTCTGGATACCGGCATATCCCTCATAAGATACTTTCGTTTCTCCAGCTTGTCCTGATTTTGTAGTAATTAGTACTACCCCATTTGCAGCCCGTGCCCCATAAATAGCAGCAGATGCTGCATCTTTTAATACCTCCATAGATTCTATAGATCCAGGATTTAAATAATCAATACCGTTTACAGGCTGTCCATCTACAACATATAATGGGCTGGCATCTCCTGTGGTGCCCGCACCTCGAATTCGCACTGTGGGCATTTCACCCGGCTGGCCAGACTGATTCGCAACATAAACACCTGCACTACGACCCTGGAGCGCCTGTTCAACGCGCAATACCGGTGCTTCTTCAATATCCTCGCTGCTTACCGAAGAAACCGATCCCGTTATTTCGCTTCTTTTCTTAGTACCATACCCTACTACAACTATTTCATCGCCCGTTGACAGGACCGACTCTTCAAGCATTACATCTATCACTCTTCGTCCCTGAACTGGAATTTCCTGTGTCTGAAATCCGAGAAATGAAACCACCAATGTATCATTTTCACTAACAGAAGTGAGAGCATACTCTCCATTATTATTTGTGGAAGTACCCCTTGTTGTTCCCTTGAGCATTATGTTAACACCGGGCAACCGTTCACCGGCATCACTACTTCTCACTGTCCCCGTTACAGTGTCTGCTTTAGTCGCAGATATCATTTCCAGAGGCTGAGCAGAAATAACAAAGGTCCGCTTGTCCAGATATGATGAAACTAACCCATGAGGGGCAAGAAGTGACTTGATCTCTTGTCGTAATGTTTGTTCTGCTTTAGATTTTACCGAACTAAACTTCCCCGAGATAAGACTAGAACTGTAGAAAAAAGAAATATTATATTCCTCTTCAAGCTGGTTAAGCCGTGTTTCTAATGCTACTCTTTCCTCTGCAACGTAATTTAAGCCAATATTTTCACTCGAAACATATTGGGTGTCCTGTTTAGCCCACATTGTATTAATACCACACAGTACAATAAACAGAACTGACAAAAGGTATCTATTCGTTTTCATATCATTACAATTTTCTAGAGTTCTTTATTAATTATGCAAAACTAGCTCACTCAAAGACTTACTTTTTTTCCACAAACAGTGTTTTATTTCTTTTGATAATTTTGACATTCATCGTTTTTGATATCCCCTCTATGAGGTGGTTTAAGTCTAAATTCCGGAATTTGCCCGTCAGTTTTTCCGTAAGAAGATGCTTCTGCTTAACCTTTACCTTAACATCATAGGTGAATTCAATTCGCTTTATCAGCTCGGAGAAAGGGGTATTATCCAAAACCAAGCTATCAGTAGACCAGGAAGTATATACCTTGGGATTAACATTGCTTACCTCGATTTTATCCATCCCTTTAGCAAGAAGGGCAAGCTCTCCCGGCTCCATTTCGTACTGTATTGCATCTTTATCGGGAGCCCCCTTGTTTTCTAAGCGTACACGACCTTCAGCAAGAACTACCCTGGTTTGCTCACCGCTTGTATTTACGGCGAACTCTGTTCCTAAAACCGATACATCCCCATCGGGGGTGTGAACAATAAAGGTCCTGGAGTTAGAGTCCGATTTACGGGTTATGTTAAAGAATGCCTCTCCCTCTAGCCATACTTCTACTGCATTGCTACCTTTTACATTTTCTGGCATACGCATTGTTGAATGGGCATTCATCACTATCTCGGAACCATCAGAATAGTGTACTGCCGTTCGTTCGCCGTACTCTGTAGTTAATGTTCTATATGCGATCGAGGAGGCCTGGCTATTTTCAGTTCCGTCGTTCTGAAAAAATGCTTGCCGGCCAATAAAACCAACGAGGAGTAAAATACCTGCTGCCGCAGCCATTGTTGCCCAAACCACTTTCTTATGCTGTTTTCGAATTGCATTTAATGGCTTGAAATATTTTTCGCTTTCAATACGCGCCATTAATTTTTGCAGCTCCGGTTCAGCGTTAGGAGCGGATACTGTTTCAACTCCATCTTTTAACAACTCGCGACCTTGCTTTACAAGTTCGGCATACTCTGCCTTTTCTTGCATCCATTCAGACCACTGGGCCTCTTCATTCTCCGAAGCAGTCCCTTTTAGAAACCTGATGAATGAATCATCAAGTAGTAATTCGGAGAGTTTTTTCGACATCTGCATTCCTCTTTTCGTTAAGTTAACCTCGATTGCACCCTTAAAGAGGAAGTCAAATCTCATTTCTACTCAATTTTTTTCAAGAAAAATGAAATATTTTTTTGCAAACACATAAGTAACTGAGCGACATGACGTTACAGCCCTATCCTAGTCTCAAAAAATTTATTTATTCAAGATATTTCGGAGTTTTTTTATAGCATCTGACAAAATATTGTAGATACTTTGTGCGCGAACTTGCATTACCCCTGTCATTTCTTGCGTAGACAGCCCCTCAAAATATTTCAAAAAAATAGCTTCCCGTTGACGAGGAGTCAGACCTTTTATTGCTTCCTTAACCTTTCCTTTTTTTTCCTTCTTAATATCAAGAACCTCAACCCATTTGTCGTACTTAAAATGAATTTGAAATTCTTCCAATGAATATTCCTCATGTCTCTTTTCTCGCCGTACACTGGCCGATTTCTCATTTAATATCTCGCGCCGAAGTGAAACAAATAAATAAGCTCGCACCGACTGTACCTCTGTCAATCTCTCTCTGTATTTCCAAAGCTGATAAAAAACTTCCTGAATAGCATCACGCACTTTCTGATCATTAGCTACAATCCTGTAGCCGTACCCATAAAGTGAATCAAAGTATTTGTTAAAAATTGCAGCAAGTGCCTTCTTATTGCCTTGGCGAATTTCTTCCCAAAGCAAATCGTTGGCAATGCTCTTACTTTCATGCTGTTCAGATCCCATTAATTTCCCGGACCCATCAAATTATTATTTCATTTACCCTATCCAATACTATTTAGAAAAAGGAAGGAATGATTTTAACCCTACCAATTGGTTAATAAGTAACCATCATTTTTTCCTAAAAGCATTTATAAACTATTATAGCAAAATATTTATACAAAATATTTAATAAACCATCTTGATTGTTGCCAATACTAGCATTAGATTCTGTCAGTTTCGTCGTTCTGAAATTTATTACTGACCGTGCTTCCCAGTTCCCTTTTACTGAAAAGGCATTAAATAAGGTCAGCAGCTTTTAACCAGCAATATTTTAAATTTCAGGACTTTATTTATGTTACAGCTTCCGAACCGATATAGTAGCCTTAGAAGGCGAACCCCTTTTATAATTGGGATTACTCTGAGCGTTATACTTTTTTGTTTAGGAATAAGTACACCCATTTTCGCTCAATCCTATTTAGACGCATCTCTATCAATTGATGATCGGGTTGAAGATCTTCTCAACCGAATGACTGTTGAGGAGAAAGTTGGGCAAATGACACAGCTGAATATTACCCTAATAAACAATACCGGGGAGCAACGTAATGTTGAGCTTAATGCCCAAAAGGCAAGAGAACTTCTCACCAAACATCATATCGGATCTTTTCTTAACGGTGAAGCGGTTCCTCCTGGTCAATGGGTTAAATATGTGAAAGATCTCCAGCAAATTGCTGTTGAAGAAACCCGACTTGGTATCCCCATCATATATGGCATCGACCATATTCATGGAGCTAGCTATGTTCAGGGCAGCACCATATTCCCACACAATATTAATATTGGTGCTACTTTTAATCCTAGTAATTCCTATAACAATGGTAAGATAACCGCCTTAGAGTCAGCACCTTTGGGCCATACCTGGAACTTTGCCCCTGTTCTCGACCTGGGACGTAACCCGTACTGGGCGCGCCAGTATGAAACCTTCGGAGAAGATCCATACCTCGCCTCTCAGTTGGGGAAGGCATACGTTACCGGTTACCAAAAGAAACACACAAAAACAGTCCCTTACGGTCTGGCGGCAACAGCCAAACATTTTATTGGTTATTCTGTACCCCGCTCAGGTTGGGACCGCACCCCGGTAAATCTTTCGATGCAAGCACTTCACGAATTTCATCGTCCATCTTTTCAGGCTGCAATTGATGCTGGAGTTAAGACCATAATGGTAAACAGTGGTGAAGTGAACGGGATCCCAGTACATGCATCTAAAAAACTACTCACCAACCTACTTCGTGATGAGATGGGTTTTGAAGGGGTAGCGGTAACTGATTGGGATGATATTGGAAAACTTGTCGATTATCACAAAACAGCTCGTAATTATGAAGAGGCAACATATCAGGCCGTAAATGCCGGAATTGACATGAGCATGACACCGACTTCTTTAAAATTTAATGAAAGCCTGCTCAGCTTAGTCGACAAAGGCAAAATAAGTGAACAGCGTCTTAATAAATCGGTGAAGCGTATCTTGCGACTAAAGTTTGAACTCGGATTATTTGAGCATCCCTATCCATCAGAAAAGGGGCTAAACGATATTGGAAGTGACAGCCATAAAAATATTGCTTTACAGGCAGCCCAAGAATCAATGGTACTATTGAAAAATGACAATAATACGCTTCCCCTAACTAAAGAGATCAATCAAATTTTAGTAGTGGGTCCATCAGCAAATGACAAAAGTAACCTGGCCGGTGGTTGGACAATCGCCTGGCAAGGGGCTTCTGAAGTTCGCTATCCTGATTCTATGCCTACTATTACAGAGGCCATCACAGATAGATTTTCTAATGCTGAAGTTGTAAGTATGGATTCTATAGGAACCCCGGGATCTGAGCTCCGCAACAAATTTAATAAGGCGATCAAAGCTTCCGATGCCGTTATCATTGCTGCCGGAGAAAATCCTTATACAGAGTTTGTAGGGAATATCACCAATCTCAAACTGGCCGAAAAACAACTTGAAATTATCAAGACTGTTAACAGCTATAACAAACCTTCAGTATTAGTGTTAGTAGAAGGCAGACCACGAGTAATAACAGAAATCGTTGACGAAACAGATGCTATTCTCTGGGCAGGACTTCCCGGCTTTGAAGGGGCAAAAGCAATAACAGATGTTATAAGTGGAGACTATAATCCCAGTGGTAAACTCCCATTTTCTTATCCGCAATTTGTAGGACATACAACACCTTACAATCACAAATCTAGTGCCGTCTACTTTTTTGATGCTGATGTTGCCAATAATATTGAACAAGCAAACAAAACTACTGCACTTTGGAGTTTTGGTCATGGTCTCAGCTATACCGACTACAGCTACGAATCCCTGACTATGGAAGATAGCACCTATAACGAATCAGAAACAGTTACTGCAAATATCACTGTCACAAACACTGGTGATATTGCCGGTACTGAGACTGTCTTATGGTATTTTTCAGATAACGTCGGTACGATCACACGACCAGTTAAAGAACTGGTCAAGTTCCAGCGTGTACATCTAAAAGCGGGTGAAAGCAAAGAAGTTACGCTTACACTAGACCCCCAAAAGCAATTATCATATCCTAACGCTAATGGAGAACAAATACTTGAAGAAGGATATTTTAATTTATACGTCGGTGAAGAATCGCAAAGATTTTACATAAAGACTAACAGATCGAGTGCCTCTGCAGATTAATTCTGCAATACTCTTTATCTAAACTTTTAATAATTGGCGGGGAGAATCATATCTCTCCGCCATCAACACTTGTAACGCCCTCTGTGCTATTTGTACCGGCACTTATTAGAGGGCACTCCCGACAAGCCATTATCCCCCGAGAACTTTATGGGGTCGCCAAAGATATTATTCAAAAGCATTAATCTATATCAAGGAACATCGATCAAAGATCGACCCTGACCAATCGTTGAGATCATATATTTTTCGTGTTGCGTATACCCGTATATTGAAACATCATCGAGACTACAAAAAGTTTAGTAATGATGAAAAAGCACCAGATTAGGAGTTAAAACTGACGCCCGGAGATCGTGCTCACGAATCAAGTTTACAGAAAGAGATAGCACAAACTATAGAGAAGATGCCCGAAAACGTGGAATAGTATTCCGCCCCTAATGATGATATTTGTGATATTGGATTGCAACCATCATTTAATCTGCGTATCCTATTTTTATTATCCTAAAATGGCTAGTTAACATCACTAATCAACAGCTTTACAATACAGCGCTACCTTTCTGGGATTATAATACATCTCCGCTTCAACAATTGCTTTACCTATGTTTCGAACCTATTCCTATCTTTTACTTTTCTTGCCCTTACTTTTAGTTTCCTGCCAATCAACAGATCGATCTGTAGGCGAACCATCACTAGATCAAGAAACGGATCAAATATTGGCAGTTTTCCCAGAGCTCGAATTAAGGGATAGTACTAGCGGCTCAAATATAGAGCAGAATGATTCTACCCATTTCATTGATCATATTTATTACCACAAAGGGAAAAATGCTCCATTTACAGGCAGCATGGTAAATAAAACCTGGAATGACACTCTTAAAGCGAAAGGGTTTTTTGAGGAGGGAAGAATTCAACGATTTGTCTCCTGGTACCCAAATGGAAACATGAACTCAGAAATGATTGTAACCCCAGACAGTACCGATGCGAAATATATAACTACAACCTGGCATCATTCCGGAACGCTAAAATCCAAGTATAACAGGCATTCTGGCAAACGATATTTTGAAAGTGGTACATTAAAATCAAAATGGAATAAAAACAGAGCCTTTGATTTCTGGGAAAATGGAAACCCTAAAGCTATCTGGCCACTGGAAAAAGATGGGGAAATCTCTTTTTATCATGGTGAATTTACGGCCTGGAATCCCAACAACACAATTTCAACCAAAGGTATATTTAAAGACGGTCGCAAACATGGCAAATGGGTCTACCGAGATAGTACCGGCAGTATAGAAAAAATAATCATCTATAAAAATGGTAAAGCAGACTCCACAATAAGTCCCACCCAACAGTAGTTTCATACCATATTTAACTATTGAATGCCTCTACTTTTATTTTAAGACAAATGTAATAGGCAAACTATACTGTACACATACTGCATTGCCACGCTGCCTTCCCGGTTCAAATTGAGCAAGATTTACAACCCGAAGAGCCTCCTGATCACAGCCACCCCCAATTCCGCGTATCACCTTGGGATCTTCTACCTCTCCCTTTTTATTAACTACAAACTGTACAATTACTCGGCCTTCAATGCCTGCCATACGGGCATTCTTAGGATATTCAATATGTTTTTGTATCGATTCCAAGCCTCCTTTTAACTTCGGCATCTGCTCTACAGCGACAAAGAAGTTCTCTTCATCTTCGATGGGTTCTTCGGCCGTTTCCTTAGGTGGGGGGGGCAATCGGTCTACTTCTTGATCTATATCAAGTTCAGAATCAAGATTTAAAATTTGTTCCTCTATAATTTCATCATTGGGCACCTCTACAGGCGCTATAGGACGAGGAGGAGGGGGCGGCGTATGCTCTTGTCTCGTTTGCTCAATATCTTCCATGACAATGGCTTCACTTTGCTCATGGAACGTAATTTCTGTTTCCCCACCGCCACCAATAGGCAACTTGGTAAGAGCTACAAAAATGAGCAAACTCATGATTAATCCGCTTTCAAAGAAAAGCGTATAATACTTTTCGAGGTTCGATTTATTTTTAATAGGCATCATGGGAACCTCCTATTTAATATTTCAGGGTACCATCCTTTTTAAACATAACACCTATTTAAGATTTATGATTCCTTTATCTTAAATAAAGATGATTTTATTATTTCGATCGAATAATACTACGTTGAATCTATCCATTTCCTGGTTTGGTGATCAAATGAACCTCCCTGAAAATCTTAAGCGCTTCCAGGTAACACATTTCTCCTTCAACATTGAAGTTATACTCTCCAAAGGTCTTGTCTGGTCAAAAATGGCGGGTGATAACAAGGGCAAAAGGTATATCAAACAAAACATAAATCCTTGATTGAGTGACCAGGAATAGGAAAGCAACTCGAAGAAAAACAATAGTTAATTCATTATTATTCAGTTGTAAACTCCTTGATATATTCAGATTTGGTAACAACTATTTGTGAAGTGAACAGTATTCTTTTTGTGTATCTGGATGTAATCAAGAGTACTTCAAATTTATAGGAGGAATGCTAAAACCCCGCAATACATTATTACTGCAACAGCCAACGATCATCTTGTAACGCAAATAACAATTATATGTCACAAATGGCTAAGGAGTTATCGACAAAAGAAGTTGTTTCAAAAATTGAAAAAGAAAACGTACAACTTATAGATATCCGTCCCATTGCCGCATATAATGGCTGGGCGCTAGAAGGTGAACAAAGAGGGGGGCATATTCCCGGCGCCAAAAGCATTCCCCTGCAATGGACAGGTTACATGGATTGGGTAGAAGTACTGGAAGAAAAGAATATCACTAAGAATCTTCCTATTATTATTTATGGTTATTCGGGTAACACCGCCAGTACAATGGCTCATAAAATGAGAGAGTTGGGATATGGCGAATTATTTATCTATAACAGTTTTGTCACTGAGTGGTCAGCTGATGAAGCCCTCTCTCTGGAACAGCTAGCACGATACCAGCAATTGGTTTATCCTGACTGGGTTAATCAACTTATTAAAGGAAATACACCTCCCAAATATGATAATGATGATTTCGTTATCTGTCATAGCCATTATGACAATATCGAAGATTACCATCGCGGGCATATCCCCGGAGCCATCCCCATAGACACCAATAGTCTGGAATCTACAGAAACGTGGAACCGCCGCTCTCCTGACGAGTTAAAAGAAACTCTTGAAAAGTTGGGTATTCATCATGACACAACAGTTGTACTGTATGGTCGGTTTTCAGCTCCTACTTTTAATGAAGAAAAGTTCCCGGGCAAAAGTGCCGGTCATCTGGGTGCTCTTCGTTGTGCTGCTATAATGCTGTATGCCGGTGTCAACGATGTGCGCATTCTTAATGGAGGAATTACCAGCTGGGAAACAAAACAGCTGCCACTATCAACAGAAGCTATTAGCCCCACTCCCATTAATGATTTTGGGGCTGATATACCCGGTTGCCCTGAAATAATGATAGATCCCCCGGAGGCAAAGGAACTACTGGCTGCCGATGATGGTGACCTAGTCAGCATCCGCAGCTGGGAGGAATTTATCGGTGAACGGAGCGGTTATCACTATATTAAAAAGAAAGGACGCATCCCCGGAGCTATTTTCGGTAACTGTGGTAGTGATGCCTACCATATGGAAAACTATCGCAACTTTGATCATACTATGAGAGAGTTTCAGGAAGTTGAACAAGCATGGAAAGAGGGGGGAATAATAGCCGATAAACATATTGCTTTTTACTGCGGAACAGGATGGCGCGGCAGTGAAGCATTCTGGAACGCCTGGCTAATGGGATGGCCTAATGTATCGGTTTATGATGGCGGATGGTACCAATGGTGTAATAATCCCAATAATCCTGTTGAAACCGGTATCCCCGAACAAGCACCGAAGTCCCAAAAAACGATGGCTCAATAGTCAGTTTGAGCATTTTCTGCTTATATATTTCAATACAATCGAGTAACCTATGAACCCCAACATTGCATTACAACTCCCTCGGTGCTTATGCTTAACAGTTATTGCCTGACAGTTTTGTTGAAACAACCATCCTCTTTCAGCTGCTATTATGAAGATCTAACCATTTATGGCTTTGGATTTTTTTCTGCAGGAATTCCTTTCTTTATGGCTAAATTCATGATATTTTCCCCGCTATTTTCAAAGACATTTTGATCAGTACAAATTTTAACGATTTTAGTTACTCACTATCATGCTTTCAGACCGATCTTTTATACCGTCTCCTGGTAAGATCATACAAGGATTGAAAGGCTATCTTTTAACTATGGTTCTACTACTAATAGTATCTGGAACCGGCCAAGCACAACAGGCCCAAACATTGGATACCCTCGTTGTATCAAAAGAGATGTTGGTTTCCTCAAGCCGTATTCCACAAACAGCCGCTGGATCAGGGCGCAATATTACTATCATTCCCGCTAAAACGATAAGAAATTTACCCGTTCATACTACTGATGAAGTACTTCGTTATGCATCAGGAATTGAGGTGCAATCCCGAGGTGCTTTTGGCACACAGTCTGATTTTAGTATTCGAGGCAGCTCTTTCTCCCAGGTATTGGTGATGGTTGATGGTATGAGACTCAACGATCCACTTACTGCTCACTATAGTTCAAATATTCCCGTCGCACCTTCAGAAATTGCACGCATTGAGGTGCTTCATGGGCCGGCTGCCGCACAATATGGTGCTGACGCTGTTGGGGGAGTTATCAATATTGTTACCCGAAGTTTTAGTCAAAAAAATAGCTCACAAAAAACTGATGCAAAACTAAAAGTTGGTTATGGCCAAAATGATTTAAAAATCGGGCAGGGCGGCTTTTTCTATTCCAATTCCAATTATAGAATTGCAGGCGGTGGTATGTGGTTTAACACTCCCGGCCAAGAGTTAACCCCAAACTATACCAACTATTTTAATATCGGAAAAGCCTCTCTATCGGCCGGTTTTGATTTGGGTAATGGTTGGGACCTTGCAACACGCGCTGCATACGACTATCGAGATTATAACGCTAAGTATTTTTATACAGCTAGTCCCTATGATGAAGCCACAGACCACACTAAAGCCTGGTGGACCCAGCTTAAACTTACTAAGCAAAGTGATGGTGCCTTAACAACACTCAAGGGGGCCTACAAGCACAACACTGACGATTTTGTCTTTAATCCTGCTTTCCCCGCAAACCATCACACTACCAAGCTGTTGAATCTTCAGCTTTTCCAGTATCGCAAACTTTCCGAACAGTGGTCGCTTACCTATGGTGCCCAAACAACTGCTCGTAACATCCGCAGTAACGACCGCGGCAACCACAGTGATTGGCATTACGCCGGCTTCTCAATGGCAGAGTGGAAACCAAACAGCGCCTTTACGCTGACCGGAAGCCTGCGCCTTGATCATGATGAAAACTACGGCAGTGAATTAATGCCGCAGCTGAGCGCTTCTTATGATCTGGACAATTGGATTGTTCGTGCTTCAGGGGGGCGTAGTATCCGATCGGCCAGCTATACTGAACGTTATATTTCTACAAACTTGACCGGACCACTGTCAGCTGGCCGTAATCTCGGGAATCCTGATTTAAAAGCGGAACGTTCATGGTCAGGAGAAGTTGGTTTTGATTTTATAGGTCTGTCGAACATTCGATTTTCTGCTACCGGATTTCTTCGGTCATCACAAAACCTAATTGACTATGTGGAAACCAACTCTTCCAATATTCCCAATAATGATAACCTGGCCGGCAACACAAATTACCTCTATGCCCAAAATCTAAGCAATGTAGAAACAGTGGGGGTTGAAACTGAATTGACCATCCGCAAAGATTTAGGAGCCAATTGGTTACTCAGCAGCCGTATTGGATATACTTTTGCCAACTTAGTTAATGATCAAAATATAGACTCGAAATATATCGCAAACTATGCGCGCCACTTAATCAATACAACGGTATCTCTTCGGAAAGGCCATGCAAAGGTAGCATTAACGGGACTTTGGAAGGATCGCGACGCTGATCAAGCAACTCAAATTAATGCCTTCAAGGCATCAAGGTATAGTGTTTGGAATCTGAAAGTTGATTATAACTTCTATCAAAACTTCACTGTTGGTATAGAAGCTGATAATCTTTTTGACAAAAACTACCAAGATATTCTCGGGGCACGTATGCCCGAACGCTGGATCATGGGTACCCTTAGCTGGGAACTATAACCTCTTTTGCTTGCCTATAGCCAAATCCCCGGAGCAACGTTTCGGGATGAGGTTTTGGGTTTTAACAGCTGAAAGGTAATACCGATTTACACCATCAATTAATCTGCCTAGCTCTCAATGGTAGGTTTTCTGACCAAGTTAGCTGTTTGTTATCAAATCCACTTTCAATAAGCCAGAGATATTTATCATAATCAACATTAAGCGCTACATGAGACCACGTTGGCTGTGTAATATATTTAAAAGCTGTACTGATATGATTGGTTTCCTCAACCAAACCCGGGGGCAATGAGTATTCTAAAGCTTCACGCAAACAGGTTGTCATAGATTTACGGATCTCATTACTTCTCGTAAGGTAGCGAGCCAGTTGTTATCCTAAATAGTTTAATGGCCGATCAATCACCACTTAAGGATTGCATTATTTCTCTTAAAGATATCGATTCACCCATGCAGCAGTAACAGATCCTACATAGCGGGCATCCTCTTCGTTGGTCATTAGGTGATCGGCATCATCCAAAGAGATAAAACTCTTTGGATGTTTCGCCAGTTGATAGATATGAGCTGCGTTATCGATTCCCACCGTTTTATCTACAGGGGAATGAAAAATAAGCAGTGGATTACCCAAATTTTTAATCACCTTGTTCATCTTCTGTTCTTTAAGGTCATCTAAAAACTGTTTTTTGATCGTAAAAATGCGACCTCCTAACTTTACCCGGGCCTTTCCCTGCTCTTTTATCTGCTCCATTTTGTCCATCAGATGACGGCTAACATGTTCAGGATTACAGGGTGCACCTATGGTTACCACGGCCTCTACTGAAGAGATCTGATGAGCTGCCTGCAAAACCGCAGCTCCGCCCAGCGAGTGTCCAATCAACATGCGAGGACTTGCCCATTCCGCATTCATAAAATCAGCGGCCGCTTTAAGGTCATCAATATTTGATGAAAAATTTGTATCCGCAAAATCCCCCTCACTCTCACCCAGACCAGTAAAATCAAAGCGAAAAACACCCATACCATGGTTGGTAAGAACACGGCTAATGCGTCCAACAGCCTTCAAGTTTTTACTGCAAGTAAAACAGTGGGCAAAAAGTACGGCCCCTTTAGAAAGACCATCATCGGGCTCATCAATACGCGCTGAAAGGTTCATATTCTGACTACCGGGAAATTCTATCTTATGGCTCTTCATTAAATAGTATTGAGTTAAAAATAAACCTTATGAGTAAATCCCTACTTTATCAAATCCTATTTTCTATTTCCATAGATTGGAGAATCCGGACAAAATACCAGCCAGTCAGATCAATTAGAGTCTTATTGGTGTTCATCTCCCATCCACGCAATACCGACTGCCATAAGCCAGAGAGTGGATTCCAATCAACAGTATTATTATATATGTTATGCGGTGTAGGTTGTATCACAGCATAGCTATTGTTATTTAGGATTTAATCTAGAAACCAACAGATATATGCTCAACTGGTTTAAAAGACGTCGTGAGAAAAATGATTCTTACGAGACAAATGAAGAATGGATCCGAGGGTTATCGGCACCAGTCGATGAAAATGCTGTGGAACAGCTACGCGAAAGGCTCATCCAGGGGCTCAAACCTGCACTCCACAAATATGTAGATCGCGAGTTAGATCAATTTGTTGAGGATGTCGCACAGGATGCCCTACTCAAGGTGTTGGATAACATCGATTCATTTCGGGGCGAGAGCAAACTTACTACCTGGGCTATGAAAATCGCAGTACGTGAAGGGCTTACCGAACTGCGTCGAAAAAAATATGATGATTCTTCTATTGAGGATTTTAAATATCCCGATGATGAGGGCCGAGATGAATTAACCTCATTAACATTTGCCACCGACCTGCCCGATCCTGAAGAGGCCACACATGAACAGCTTGTTTTAAAAAAGGTATTACGCATTATTAATGAAGAGCTAACCGATAAACAGCGAAAAGCTATGAAAGCATTGGTAATGAAGGGGCTATCAGGAACAGTAGTTGCCGAACAGATGGGAACAAATCGTAATGCGCTTTACAAGTTGGTCCATGATGCACGAATGAAAATCAAAAATCAGCTTGAAGTCGATGGTATCGATCCAGAAGAATTATTCAACGAATAGTAAGATTGTGTTATCTCTTGTTGTCAAAGTTTGTAAATGCAAGAACAAAAGATTATGAAGATCACAAAAGACGTTATAAAAAAGCTGATTAATGCTGCCTTTAATTCACATCCAGATGAAATTGGATGCGACGAATGCTTTGAGAAGCTAAATAAATTTGCGGAATTGGAACTTGAAGGAAAGTTGGCAGCAGAAGCTATGCCTTTGGTAGAAGACCATCTCAAAAGATGTAAAGAATGCCGTGAAGAATATGAAGCACTACTTGAAGCCCTTCGAACAATACAAAGATAAACTATCACCTAAGATATTCGATAGAGGCGGCAACTATATTGATAGCAAAGTTAGTCAATACTACCTACAAGGCCGCTGCAATAAAAGCTGCTAAGTACCCTATTTGCCCTTCTACTCAAATAGAACCAGCTACTGTCCGAATCTAAGTTTTCCCTATCTTATTTCTTACCCTTGTAAAGAGTGATTATCCAAACGTATAAACTAATCTACCCCGTAACTCATTAATTGCATATCCCACCATCAAGAAGGTTGCAAGCAGAATCTCTTTCCTCTAGTTCTCTTATTACTACATATTTTAGCATACTTTCTATTATGTAAGAGATAGCCTATTGCAGGCATCTAAAACCTCATACTACTGTAAAATTCTAAACTTCAACTCATGGCTTTTATTGACATCATTGAACCCCAAGAAGCTACAGGCGAATTAAAAAAGATCTATGAAGAGCTAGAAGAACAACGTGGGAAACTAGCTCAAATTCATAAAATACAGAGCCTGAATCCCGAAAGCATCATGAAACACATGGATTTATACATGTCGATCATGTTCGGACGGTCTCCCTTGAAACGGGCACAACGCGAAATGATAGCTGTAGTTGTTTCTGCAGCCAATAACTGTGATTATTGCCAGCTTCATCATGGGGAAGCACTAAACCATTATTGGAAAGACCAAGAACGTGTTGATCAGCTAAGGTCAGATTTTGACAAAATGGATCTTAGTGAGACCAATAAACAACTATGCCGATTGGCCAAAAAGCTCACACAAAAGCCGGGCGCTATTACAGAGGATGGAAATATCGCTCCCCTTAAAGAGCTGGGACTTTCGGACCGGGCGATCTTGGATGCCACACTTGTCATCAGTTACTTTAATTTTGTAAACCGAATTGTAATGGGACTGGGGGTTGAAGCCGATGAACAAGAGGTGCAAGGATATAAATACTGAACATATAAGTGGACAGGAGAATTTAAAATCCATGGCATTATAGAGTTGCTTAGCATCTAAAGTGTACTCCTCATACATCAGTCAGTATTTTCAGGAAGATTCTTCGAGTCCATTCACTGCGTTCATTTTCTTCAGAATGACGCAGATGTTGTTTTTATATATAAAAAAGCACTGCCATTCCGAGCAAAGTCGAGAATCTACTTATGTAGGATATGCTGTTTTACCCGTACTAATTCCCGCATTATTTGGGACACCCTAAGACAAAACATAACTAAATAAAAAAGGGATGCGGGTGACACCCACATCCCTAAATGTTAGCATTACAATAGCTATATAGCTACGGTTAGCTTAGATGATTAAACCGCTCAGACGCTATTCGTTCTAGCTCTTCACGGTGATCGGGATTTGCTATCTCTATCATCGCTTTAGCCCGTTCTCTCAGGTTCTTACCGTAGAGATTGGCAACACCGTATTCGGTTACCACATAATGCACGTGTGCACGTGTCGTAACTACTCCGGCTCCTTGTTTGAGATGAGGTACAATCTTGCTTTCTCCTTTACCCGTTGTTGATGGTAATGCAATAATAGGCTTGCCACCTTCACTGAGTGAAGCACCACGAATAAAGTCCATCTGTCCACCTACCCCGGAATAGTGATATGTTCCAATAGAGTCTGCACATACCTGTCCGGTAAGGTCTACTTCTACAGCACTATTAATAGCCGTAACTTTGGGGTTTCTGCGGATCACAGCGGTGTCATTTACATAGGCAATATCGAGCATTGCTATCATGGGATTGTCATCTACAAAATCGTACAATCGACGACTTCCCATCACAAAGCCGGCTACAATTTTTTCGGGATGTTTAGCTTTTTTCTTGTTTGTAATCACTCCCTTCTCTACCAAATCAATAACCCCATCTGAGAACATCTCCGTATGGATGCCCAGGTCTTTATGGTTCCCCAACGACTGCAATACGGCATTGGGTATGGCACCGATCCCCATCTGAAGGGTAGCTCCATCTTCTACCAACTCTGCACAGTGTTTTCCGATCTTTTTCTCTACCTCATTGGGTTCGGGAATATTAAGCTCATGTAATGGTTCATTTGTTTCTACCAGGGCGTTAAAACGGCTGGCATGAAAAATACCATCACCGTGAGTTCGCGGCATATTGGGGTTGACCAGTGCAATCGCTTTATCCGCCTCTTGAAGAGCCGCACGTGTAGCATCTACCGACACCCCTAACGAACAATATCCATGCTGATCGGGAGGCGATACTTGTACCAAAGCCATATCTATATGCATGATATTCTTTCGGAACAGACCGGGCACCTCACTCAAAAATATAGGCAGATAATCGGCACTTCCCTCATTTACTGCTTTACGTACGTTAGATCCCACAAAAAGCGCATTGGTATGGAAGGTATCGCTGTATTCCGGTTTTGCATAGGGAGCCTCACCTTCGGTATGCAAATGAACGATCTCTACATCTTCGAGCTCGGGAGCCCGTGCAGTCATTGCATTAATGAGCGGTTGTGGAGCAGCTGCCACACTGTGGACAAATACCCGATCACCTGAATTAATAAGTTTTACGGCATCTTTAGCGGTAGTATACTTGGTTTTATATTCTTTAAAAGACATCTGTAGATTGATTTCAGTTAATAAATGTAATTTTCTTTAAGTAGTATCGGCCCTGTAACTGACGATACGATTCCAATGAAGGATAACAAACAATACAACTGCACTTAATTCTAATATTCGTCCTACCAATCCAAGTCCCCATGATACAGGGAGGAAGGAATCGGCTATAACAATAAAGATCCCCAGATTCAGAGTTACAACCATTATAATAGCTAGTTTGGGATCTCCCCGTTGTGGCTGTTCTAAAAATCGTGGCAGCATCCAGTAGGCTGTACCCAGTGTTAGCTGTATAACCCATCCAATAATAACGGCCTCAATATGAATAGGTAACAATATCCAAACAGCAGGATGGATGATGTATGCTTTATTGATAAGCATTACAGCGCCCATCAACATTCCCATAATGAGGTAGAGCAGAGAAATTCGGATCATCCAACGACTTACACCAGGCATTATGAACTCCTTCTTCGCTGACGTTTCCTTTTTTTGCGCTGCGTTTTTTTTGACATTATTCGAGGCCATATCTCAATGAGATAGGTAATCCCTCCCAATACATGCAGGACAGCAGAAATAACGATAAGTATATTCCAGAACTCGGCATGCTGCTCGGTCATCATAGGTTCTGCTGCTACTCGTAACGCCATCCCAATATTTAGAAAGATAAAGGTAAACCAGTTCCATTTCTGGTTCCAAAAACCTTCTTCTTTGTTACGGCCGGGATACATCCATATAGAAACCCCAATAATAATCTGAGTTATCCATCCCAACATAAGCATATGCCAAAAAAGTGGCATTAAGGCCGGGAATGAAAACTGCTCAATCTCCAGGAATAACCCGGCAAACAGGGATAAAACGAAATAGACCATCCCAGACTTAATAAATATTCTACTTATAAAAGGCATTACACTTTAAAATCTTTAGGTTCGTTTCTGTCACACTTCTTACAGTCCAGTTGATGGCCCAGCCGGCTTTCTCGTCCTTTTCTACTGGTCACCCAGGGACGAAGTTGCCAGGGTGGATTGTGGCGTACATGCTGGTTATGTCCACAGCTGAGTTCGGCAACCCAATCGTCTTCTTCATCTTTATGATATCCGATTATGGGGTGCTCCATCACTTAATCCAATTACCTTTACTGGTTCACTTCTGAAATCCGCTTACGATAGTTAGAGTGGCAATCTACACACCCTTGCTGCACAATACGGTAATGATTTAATACCTCATCCATCTGTTGTTCAACGGCAGCCTGACGCATCGAATCAGCATGGTGATGTACTGTCTTATCAAAAGAAATAAACTGCTTGATCTCTTTACCGAGCACTTTTTTTACCATAGCCTTATCCTCAGGGGTCATTACGGGATGATCGGCAATACCCTCGCCCCCCTTAGCAATCAAATCATAATTTTCTGTATAGATCCCTTGGTCAACAATCTGCATATCGTGAAGCAATCGCTGCATCATCGGCACCAGTTTCATCGTTTCGGGCTGATGCGAGTCATCCTGAAAATAGGACCAACCGATCATTGAAACTGATGAAACAATAATTACAAGTAATACTGCTATGGATTCTCGTGCAATCATATCAATTGTCAAATTTTCCGTCCATTTCCATTCTTACTGAAAATGATGACGCAATTTTCGCCGCCATCTCTTTGGCATAATCGGCTTTTACACCTTCAAAATGCTCGTCTACTGTCTCCTCAAAAAGATTATGCCAGCGATCAAAATCCATCTTTTCAATAGGCAAGTTCATATGTTGTCGAAAAGGTCGGCCATTGTATCGCCGGGTTTGAAACAACATATTCGACCAAAAATCTACCATTTTGGGCAAATGTTTTTCCCAGTCGACCGCCGCGTAATCGTTAAAAACATATCCCAGGCGCTCATCTTCCTGCACCTTGTCATAAAATGCATGTACCAGCGTCTTTATATCTTCATCTCCTCTAATATCGTGCATCGGTTCTATTTGTGTTTACGTTTCTGAGTGTTATCCATTGTAGTGATACAGCCAATACTGGTAATAAGGCAGCTACGGCAAGGACATAAAAAACCCACACTCCGCTCCATGATGTTGGCCATAACTGTGTAGGCATTACCAGACTAATCAAAACAGCATATATTGATCCCACAACAGCATAAAAATAGCTTTTCGTTGCCTCTGACTGAACATGCAAACTACCTAACATCATCAGCGTAAAGGCCCCGAGTAATAACACGTGCAGGTAGAATATGCGCAGTCCGTGGTCGGCCAACCAAAATGATGACGGTCCTATAGAAGCTGTTATCTGCATGACGGCTTTTAGCGCGATTAACGAAATGGGCCAGATCCAGATCTGTATTTTATATTTCCACTTTCCCGATTTTACCAGTACATAGAGAAACAGTACCAATCCCAGTGCAGCAATACCGCCTCCAATCCGTGCCACGGCCAGTAACAGCGGAGATAATAGGGATTCGGAAATACCATAGGGAAAGGTCAAGGGTGCTCCGATGACTATGCAACCCAACGACCACGTTTCTGGTATTACCCAGTCAGAAGGTTGTATATCCAACTGTATGACCACAATTGCCAGCAGGGCCAGAACCACCCATCCCTCAGTAAAAGTGGCTAGAAAAAAATGGGTCATTCCTTTCATTAACATAAAATTCTCGGGGGCAAGTGCTTGCACTACGGCTACACTCCAGGCCCCCAGCGAACATATGAAAAGCATCACCAACGAACCGTCAAACCATGGCTGTGCCGTATCATCTTTTAATTGATCACGGATTTGGTAGTATCCCCACATGAACATATACCAGCAGAGCATCACCATTCCCGATAAGATTACGGAAAGTGGCAATGTACCCGCCCCAATGGGAACCGGTCGGTATCCATAAAGCAGGAAAAAGGGAAAGGATAATACACCAAATATTAGTCCGCCCCATATCCCGTATTTCATCCAGCCTAAAGAAGAAATGCCCGGCTTGAAATTATCACAAATATACTTGAGCAAAAGATACAATGGTATAGGCACCGCCCATCCGAAAAACATCAGATGCGAATGGGCATGCCGTATATTTTCCAACGATAGGTCGAGCGATGATGTAAGCCAACCTATCATCCCCAGGCGATACAGAAATCCCGTGAGGCCTGCTATAATAAAACAGGCCACCGATACCTTCCAAAGGGAATCGATCCGGGATCTGATTTTATTTTCCATGGCCCCTGTATCTTTTCTAGATGATTATTATGCCGGTATAGCTAACTGCTCAAATAAGGTGTTTAAACGTTTTTGCTGTTTTTCAACAGTAGCCGGAATTGATTCCAGGTTTTCATCTTTATAAGATTCTGACTTTGCAATCTGCAAGCAGTAATCCATTCCATTTTCGAGATTATTCTTAAACTTTTTGAGTTTCTTGATGTTTCCCGACGAACCGTCGTGTTGTTCCACAAGCTCCTCAAAGTAATCCACATAAAGAACAATCTCTTTGGCAAACATATGGGGGCGTTCGGAAGGAACCAAAGATTCACTTCTGCCATAAATATGATCTACCATCTCACGGAGACTATACTCCCCGTCGAACCACGCAATATTAGGGCCCGGGCAGATCGCCTGCGGAGCACGATGCTCGGCTAAAATACCCAAATCAATTAGCGCGCCGTTGCCCAAGTGGTCACATAAACAAGCTTTTTCCAGTACCTTTTCCCGTTGTTTCTCTTTTTCTTTTTCCGTCATATCGCTCTGGTTGATATCATCCAGCTTTAACAACTGATACTGATTAGAAGCTGTACAGATCGGGTTTTCGGTGAATTCTGTATTAGATTCGAGAAATCCTTTTGGACAGGGTGAACCGGGCTTTCCTTTTTCAATACGCTCTTCGTGATACTGGTGCGATCCGGTATTTCGCACGTTATTAAAAGGCACACCCAGCGGTGACACTCCACTCAGATACAGATCTTCTTCGGTAGCATTTTCGAGCAGTTCACGTGTGGGTTTATCTACCGTAGTTGCTTCCGGTACTAACAAGAACGGACTTCCCCATCCAGTTGCATCCATACCGAAATCTTCGAGTAATCGGTGGGCTTCTCCACTTACTCCAATCCCACCCTGAACTGTCAGGCGTGGTTCTTCAAACTCCCAATCATCAGAAAATCCATCTCCATTCTTCTCATAATACTTCTCAATTAATGGCTTTACTGCAGAACTTAGCATTTCCCGCTTTTCTCTAAACTCTTTAAGCAACGAAGGCAACAAATAACCATCGGAGGCAAATGCGTGTCCGCCACAGTTCAAACCAGACTCAATTCGATATTCAAAAACTTCTAATCCTTTCTTTGCCAAATATTTTCCCTGGATAAGAGCTGATCTGAAATCACTTACCTTTAGGATGATTTTCTTTTTGATATCTCCCTTTGCATCCCGGTAAAAGTCTTTAAATTCACTCATATAATTATATAAGCGAGGATTAAATCCGGCTGACAGAATAAGACTGGATGCGAGCTCACTTTCTGCGTAACCACGCAAAGCAGCATTTGCATCACTAAATTCGCCACTCATTGGGGTTCCATCCTTCTCGTAGTTAAGCCCATCAACCTTGGCCATAATATTCACATCAATAGAACCAGGCTTCATGAGTTGAGAGAGCTTACAGGAAATCTTGTCGCGAAGTGTACCTTCCTCGGTTTCCATGAGTTTATTGTACATGCCCTTTAACTCACTGGTATCGGGCAACAGGTCAAAATACTTGGCCTTTTCATTATCCTCAAAAAAAGGTTGAGACTTAATAGCTTCGAATTGATTCTGTACCAACTTTTGAGCCAGGTTTAAATACGCTGTTATTCGTTGTGCACGACCATCTTCTGCACTGCGCGGAATGTTATTATATGGCAGCTCAAACTTTTTACAGTAATGCTTTCGAATTCGCTCAACAAGCAGATCATCTACAATTGAGATTACTGAATCGATACCGTACGGACCTACCCGTATGGGAGAATCAATAGAGTGCCCTGTTCCCATAACCGGGATTGAAAATGTATGTGAAGAGTTTGACATAACAAATGTTTTATTATTAAATCGCCTATGTTTTAATAAATTGACATAAGAAGATAGCCTGCCCTACCGACAGGCTACGATGTATTCGTGTTAGTTTAGTCGATTTTCCAGTTCCAATGCTTTAGGAAAAAGTACATTATTTTCTAAATGCACATGTTTGTGCAAATCATCCTGGAAGCCTTCCAGGTTCTGAAAGAGTACCCTGTAGGTAGCACATGCATCCTGCGGAGGTGTAAAACCATTACTCAGCTCTTCTATCTGTGCCATCAAATTACCGGCATCTTCATGCTCGGCTTCCATCATAGCTACTGGATTAGCTGCTGTTTTAAAGTCAGGTTTTTCAACAGGTTTTCCCTTTTTTTCAGCATTAACCAACTGTTTGATATAAGGGAACAGAATTTCCTCCTCCTTCATCAAATGGCTGAGCATTTCTTCTTTCAGCGTCAAGAAAGTATCTCGTATCTGTATTACCTCTTCGTGACGCTCACCATGTACACGGGCTACCTTATGAGCGTAAATTTCAATTTCAGATGTTTTAGCCCGCACAAATTCGTGATGTCGCTCAATGATGTAATCCACAAGCAGGGCAGGGGACCAATCATTATAATTGTGATTCGCGGAATTGACACTGCCTAAAGACAGCAGTTCTTTTGAGAGTTTATCAAAATCTACCCCTTTCTTCTCACATGCTTCTGAAACAGTTCGTTTTCCACCGCAACAGAAATCCAGTCCAAACTTTTTGAAAATTCCGGCCGTTCTATAGTCGTCGGCTACAATTTCTCCTATTGTTTGTCCATTTAACTTTTCCATAATGTTCTTGTTATTTGATTTAACTGTATATGAATATAAAATACTCTTTTATCTTAAATTATAATAACCTTTCCTGCGTTTAACGTTTTATCCGGTATACCCGATGTAAAACAGTCAGCCAACTTATCCAAACCACCATAGCAGCAAACTGGTGCAGCACTCCGGCTTCTACAGGTACGTTCATCAACAGGGTAACAATCCCCAACACATACTGGATAATAACCAAGGCAAACAAAATTTGTGCTCGTTGATACAATAAGACATCCTTCAATTTCTTTGCCTTAAACCAAGTTATTGCCACTGCTATCACAAATACTGTTCCCAAAATCCGGTGCATCCATTGTACAGTACCGGGATTCTCAACCAAATTAAGCAACGCCGGCTGCATCGTCATAAAGTTCTGTGGAAGCCAGCTACCATTCATAAGTGGGAAAGTGTTATAGATTAATCCCGCATCCAATCCTGCTACTAACGCTCCCCAGACTATCTGTAAGGCTAACAAAATACCTACTGCTACAGTCAACTTAGTTACAGATGAATCAAACTTCTCAATATCAGTAGTTCGTCTTTTTCTCAGATCCAGGGCAAACCACGTACAAAACCCCACCAGGGCAAAAGCCAGAATTAAATGCAGCATTAATCGATAATGGCTAACCCGTGGCACATCAATCAGTCCACTTTTTACCATTATCCAACCCATAATGCCCTGTGCAGCTCCCAACACAAATAAAAAGAGGGAGCGCTTTATTAGCCTTTGCGTGAAGTAACCACGAATCAAAAACCAAATAAAGGGAACCATGAAAACCAATCCCACGATTCTACCGAGCAGCCGATGCGTATATTCCCAAAAGAAAATCGACTTAAATCCATCCAGCGTCATCCCAACATTCAATTGTTGATACTCCGGGAACTGTTTGTACTGGTTAAAGGCTTCTTGCCATCCCGTTTCTGACATGGGCGGGAATACGCCCATTATCACATTCCAGTCTGTCATGGATAGGCCGGAACCGGTTAGACGCGTAATACCACCAACTACCAGCATCAGCGTAATAAGACCGGCTCCGGACCAAAACCACCATTGTATATATTTTTCAGATCTCCCGTTCGCTGTTTCTTCCATCCTTAACTGCTAATCAACTCCGTTCTTCCATTATCATTCTGAATTAGCAGTTCTTCGTCCAGCTGAAGCCGAGCTTGGGCTGCCGCAAGCCGGGCCACCGGCACGCGATAGGGCGAACAAGATACATAATCAAGTCCCAGGTTATAGCAAAAACGGACGCTCGACGGATCACCACCATGTTCACCACAAATTCCCACCTTAAGCTTTGGCTGGACCTCACGTCCCTTGTTTGTAGCTAACTCAACTAACCGACCTACGCCTTCCTCATCAAGCGTCTGAAAGGGATCATCTTTCAGGATTCCTTCTTTCATATACGCTTCCAGAAATTTACCGGCATCATCACGACTGTATCCATAGGTCATCTGGGTGAGGTCGTTAGTACCAAAAGAAAAGAATTCTGCTTCTTCGGCAATCTTATCTGCAACAATTGCAGCACGCGGTATTTCGATCATTGTTCCCACCTTGTAGTCGACCGTTTCATTCTCCAATGCAAATACATCCGCGGCAATATGATCAACAACCTCATGCTGGTGAATAAATTCCTCGGCAGTACCGACCAAGGGGATCATAATTTCGGGCATCACCTTTTTTCCGTTTTTTTTGAGATTGACTGCTGCCTCCAAAATAGCACGTGTCTGCATCTCTGTGATCTCAGGATAGGTAATTCCCAGTCGACATCCGCGATGACCCAGCATCGGGTTAAACTCTTTAAGTAATCGAATTTTTCGTTTGAGATCTCGAACGCTTATTTGGAGCTCTCCAGCCAAGGCTTTGATCTCCTCTTTATCATCAGGCAGAAACTCGTGCAATGGCGGATCAAGCAAGCGCACCGTTACCGGCAGACCTTCCATCGCTTCAAACATTTGGATAAAATCCTGCTTCTGGTAAGGCAGTAAAAGCTTCAGAGCTTTTTCTCGTTCCCCTTTACTTTCAGCCATGATCATTCTTCGCATGGCCTTAATGCGCTCCTCACCGAAGAACATGTGTTCGGTGCGTGCTAACCCAATACCTTGTGCTCCAAACTTACGTGCACGAAGGGCATCTTCCGGTGTATCAGCATTGGTTCGTACATTCATATCCCGCATGCCATCTACCCATTCCATAAAAGTGTGGAAATCTTCTCCAAAATCAGGCTCTTCAACCGGCTTTTTCCCTTTTATAACTAGACCTCGAGCCCCGTCAATTGATATCCAATCTCCAGCCTTCACTGTAATTTCCCCATTCGTAAATGATTGGGCTTCATAATTTATTACAATATCATCACAACCGGCCACACACGGTTTACCCCATCCTCGGGCAACCACAGCTGCATGACTGGTCATACCACCGCGCGAAGTTAAAATTCCTTCGGCTGCCGACATGCCGCCTACATCTTCGGGACTGGTTTCAATGCGAACCAAAATTACAGGATGATCCTGTGCATGCTCTTTTTCAGCCTCTTCAGAACTAAACACAACCTTTCCAACAGCGGCCCCGGGTGAGGCCGGTAGTCCCTCACCGATAACCTCCTGTTCATCCACCTCAGCCTGGCTAAGTTGCGGGTGTAAAAGCTGGTCAAGGTGAGCGGGATTGACCAGGTTCAGTACTGCTCCTTCCTTCTCAATTAAGCCTTCTTCTACCATATCAACGGCAATTTTAACTGCCGCTGTTCCGGTTCTTTTTCCATTTCTTGTTTGTAGAATAAAGAGTTCGCCCTGCTGAATCGTAAACTCAATATCCTGCATATCCTGGTAATGCTTTTCGAGCTTTTCGGTCACCTCTAAAAGCTCATCATAGCTTGTCGGCATTACCTGTTTTAGTTTTATTATATTCTGTGGTGTTCGAATACCGGCTACAACATCTTCACCCTGGGCATTTATTAAGAACTCACCATACAGTCCTTTGGTACCATCGGCGGGATTCCTCGTAAAACAGACGCCAGTAGCACAGTTATCTCCCATATTGCCGTATACCATTGCCTGTACATTTACGGCCGTTCCCAAGAGCCCGGTAATACGATTTATTTTACGATACGTCTTGGCTCGCTTGCTACTCCACGAGCCAAATACTGCATTAATAGCATAGTGAAGCTGTTCGTTGGGATTTTGTGGAAACATATATCCCGTACTCTTTCGATATACTGCCTTGTAGCGGTCTACCAGCTCCTTCAACTCTTCAACACCAAGTTCGGTATCTAACTTAACACCTTCTTCACCTTTCAGCTTTTGGATCACTTCTTCAAACCGGTCATGCTCAATGCCCATCACTACGCAACCAAACATATCTATAAACCGTCGGTAACAATCATAAGCGAAACGCTCATTATCTGTTTTACGAGCCAAACCCTTTACCGACTGATCATTAAGGCCCAGATTTAAAACAGTATCCATCATTCCCGGCATCGATTTAGCCGCTCCTGACCGAACAGAGACCAACAGGGGATCAGCAGCATCACCAAAGGTTAAATCCATTAATCCTTCAAGGTGGTGAATACTTTGTTGAACCTGCTTTTCAACCCCCTCTTGCCATTCCTCATTATGTTCGTTGTAGTATTTGCATACCTCTGCTGATATGGTAAAACCGGGAGGGATGGGCAAGCCTATAGAACTCATCTCAGCCAGATTTGCTCCCTTACCTCCCAAAACATCTTTCATAGATTTATTACCTTCTGCTACTCCGCCGCCAAATGTATAAACATATTTTTCGGTGCTCATAATAATTCCCCTTTAGACAGTTTTTGAAAATGAGCGGTCAGCTTTTGATGTATTCAGATAATAATCAAAACACATCGCTATGTTTCGAAGGAAAAGCCGGCCTTGTTCAGTAATACGTATTTCTTCGCTGTTAACTTCTACAAAACCATCGGCTTCTATTGCAGCCAAACGGCTTAAGCTATCACTAAAGTAATCTTCAAAAACCATGCCCCATTTTTCCTCAATTTCAGCAAAACTGAGCCCCATCTGACACATCAACTGCATAATTACATCTTTTCGGATCTCATCATCATTGCAAAGATGCAATACTTTTGCAACGGGTAACCCTTCATCATCTAATTGAGAGTAATAAGAACCAAGATCTTTGGTATTCTGCCAATAGTATTCACCTACATTTGATATGCCGGACATACCAAAAGCATAGAGATCTGCGCCTGCTAATGTACTATATCCCTGGAAGTTTCGCTGCAGAGTCCCGTTATCCATAGCCTGGGTAAGCTCTTCATCTTCCCGCGAAAAGTGATCCATCCCAATAAAACGATATCCATTTTCGGTAAGGTGCGAAATTCCCAGCTGTAGCATAGAAAGCTTCTGATCCGTTGACGGCATATCATCAACATTTAACAGCTTTTGGGCCGGCATCAGGCTTGGGATATGTGCGTAACTATAAACGGCCAATCTATCTGGCTGTAGACTTAGCACATCATCCATAGTCTTGCGATATGTTTCCAAGGTCTGAAGAGGTAACCCATAGATTAGATCAAAATTAATAGAATCAATTCCCTCGGAACGCAACCACCCGGTCACCTCTTTGGTTTGCTCAAAGGGCTGTATCCGGTGAATGGCTTCTTGCACCTCTTCATTGGTATCTTGCACGCCCAGCGAGGCTCGGTTACACCCGATCTCTGCCAGTGCTTTAATATGCTCACGACTGCAACGCCGTGGATCAATTTCCACCCCAAATTCTGTTTCCTCAGTCACATTAAAACGACTGTGGATACCCGCTCCCAATCGCCGCAGCTGCTCCGGCTTTAAAAAGGTGGGGGTTCCACCGCCGAAGTGAATTTGAATCACTTCCGAATCAACATGTAATATTTGGGCTATTAGATCCATCTCTTTTTCCAAATAGTCGAGATAGAGATCACCCCGATCTTGGTCCTTGGTGATTACTTTCGTACATCCACAATACCAACACAGAGAGAAACAAAAGGGGATATGGAAATAGAGTGAAACAGGGCGCGCCTCACTATTTCTTTCAAGCAGATAATGTTTAAGCCTGTCTTTCTTTTGCCCTGTTACTTCCTGAAACTGTACCGCTGTTGGATAAGAGGTGTAACGAGGACCTTTTACATTGTATTTTTTGATCAGGTCTAACCCTACTTCGGCAGCAAGACCTTGCGGTTGTTGCTCTTGGGTATCCATACCTAAAAGTCCTTTCTGTTAAACAGTCGTTTACCACTCCAAAGGGGAATGCCCATCCAAAGCCCCAGACAGGCTGCTGCTACTCCAATTCCCATAGCACTACCAAAGAATCGATTAAACACTGCTCCCGTATATCCCATCAGTGCTGATATATCAAACTCTAGTAAAACAGTAATCCGAGCCAGGTCAATGGGGTTTAGCATCGTCATCGCCAACATTGGCTCCTCGATGGGATAATCTCCCAACATGAATACGGCCAACAGCACTAAACCATCATAAATAACCGCCAAAAATAACCAGCTCACCAGTGCATATCCCAAGCCTTTAATACGGTTATTAAAAAACTTGAGCCCCATCCAGAAACCCAGACCGGTAAACAGCAGCGTTAGCACAATCCCTAAACCAACCAAAAGGGTAATTGATTGCAAATGAGCAGCAGTCATCATACCGGAATAGATCATTGGTATGCTGATACCTGCGGTAAAAACAAAGGCCAATGGCAGTGCCAAACCGCCGAATAATCCCCAAAAAAGCGTGCTGCGATCAATTGGTTGGGCCAGCAATAGTTCTGTAAATTCGCGCGATTGGTACAGGTAAAGGGCTCCATAAATAATGCCCACTAGTGGTATTAGCAATAACATGATATTGGCGATACTGATCATCGCTTTTGGACCGGTACCTGCAAAACGGATCATTGCATCGGACATAAGCAGGTAAATGAGCCCATAACCGATAATCCACTTCCCTCTAAACAGATCTTTCCATTGGTATTTTAAAATCGTTAATGCTTTCATGCTGCTACCTCCGCCATCATTTTTGCTACAGCTCCTTCGAGGCGCTGTTCTTTTTGTTTTTTTATCAGCTCTTTCATTGGGCCGTGATACCTGATTTTACCTTCTACAATAAAGATCAAGAAATCTGCCAACTCCTCAATTTCACTCATGATATGCGTTGTCAAGAGCACTGTTTTTCCTTTCTCTTTCTCACGATGCACAAAGTTTTTAAACTGTACACTGGCATGGGGATCCAAACCAGCTGTTGGCTCATCAAATATCAGTACTTCAGGGTCAAACATAGTAGCTAAGACTGCGCCAACCTTTTGCCGGTTGCCACCCGAAAGAGTACGCATTCGCTTTTCCAGCTCCGGTTGTAAACCGAAATACTCAATCAGTTCTTTTTCATTAGTTTGCGTAGCTCCACGAACCTCTTTTATAAAGTTGAATAATTCGCGAACAGTCATATTCTCAGGATATCGCGCTATTTGGGGCATATATCCAATCTTCTTTCGATAGTCCCATTGTCCCTTTATGGATTCACCGTCGATATGTATATCGCCGGCATTGGGCTTTACTAATCCCAGCAACGCTTTTATGGTTGTGGTCTTGCCCGATCCGTTGGGACCTACTATACCGGTGGCTTGCCCCGATGGAATATCTAAATCAATGTCATCGAGCACCGTAAGGGGACCAAACTTTTTCCTCAATCCTTTTATTGAAATCATGATACTTTGGTCATTTTCGGTTGAGAGTCAACAAGTGTTTCGGGGGTTAATACCGGCATAATGCGTTCTGCTGCATCCAGAATATCGATTAGCAAGCTGCGAAGCAGTAATAAAGACTGCGGCTGCTTTTCAACCAATATGGAAAATAAGCGTACCGGTCGGTGAGGGACGTCGCCTATTCCGTCCCGATCCAGATCATAACCCTCGTAGTGACTCCAGTAGTTATTGTTAAATTCGTTGTAGTTTTTCATGCTGTTTGTGGCCACTTCAAAACTATTTGCCACAAAATTGTTTTTAGTAAAAATGTTGTCTGTTGAGTTAGCCATTAGCTTTACGGCCCAACCATTTTGGCGAAACGTATTGTATTTAAACTCATTTCTGCTTGTCGCCTCGATATACAGACCTACCGAATTATTATAAAACTCATTTCCTACGATCTTACTCCTGTTAATCTCTTTAAGGAGCATACCATAGGCCGCAGACCCCCAGTTATCTTCGAATCGGTTATTAATAATCTCTACATGGGAAGTGTACATTACGGCTACTCCACCACCATTATTTCTAAAGGTGTTATCTTCGTACCGGCAGTGATCTGAATACATAAAATGGATACCGTATCGAATGTTATTTTCACTCACATTCCCTGATATGGTAGCCCCTTCCACAAATTCAAAATAGAGGCCATCACGATGACCGGCTACATAGTTGTCTTCAATTGTTACATCTTTACTGTACCAGAGGTGAATGGCATTACCCGACTGGGTTTCGCGCTTGGCTGAAGCGGTAATATGATTGTTTCTGATGACAGAATTTGTTGTTTTAGCAAGATAAATAGCAAAATAATTATCTGTCAGCGTTACATTTTCGATAAGTGTATTATCGGTTTCTTCAATCAAAATACCAGCATAATCCTCCATAAAACTAGTGCTCGCATGCTTGATCTCAATATTTTTTACCGTTACATCATCTGCTGTAATAACAAGTATAAATCCCTTTCGGTCGCCATCAATGGTAACATCACCGTCACCTAAAATTGTCAAAGGCTTGTCTACTTTAATATCGTACTCCTTATAAAGGCCTTCCTCAATAATAAGAGTATCACCTGGCTCAGCACGATCTATTCCATCATTAATGGAACTGCCCTTGGGTACTACTATCGGCTGACTTTGAACAAGCTGTACTGATAGTAATAACAGCAGGACTGTTAAGAGTCCGGTTATTTTATTATTCGCCCACATTTTCAATCCTCAATCCTTAATTACAGTTACTTTGCAATCCTTACATATTTATCTTTGTCTCAGTAACTTCTTTCCAGTTAATAAGTTTACCCGGTTGTTCCTCCACGTGGTTTTCTGCTTTTGTAGCTGTTGGAAAAGCCAACAATGACTCTCCCATAGGGCTTTTAACAACCTCGCTTTTTACAAACTGAGCATCGGGAGCCTCAATCCATTCTCCCGGATTGGCAAAATTACTTACCCATAACTTTGCATTTTTTAATTCTTCCTTATTGTTTCTGTGATAAACGGTCATGCATTCGATAGCATCGAACTTAATTGACTTTCCTTTATCAGTTACAATTTGTGATGCAAATCGCCCATCAGTAATCATCATTTTGCAATGTGCACACTCATCACTTCCATAGTGGACTTCTGCCGGTTCCTGGCTGCATGCCACTAACAGGATAAACAAAACAAACAATACGGTTGTTCTTAATGCAGTCATTGCAATCTACGTTATAATTATTAAGCGGCCTTCCGCGAATTACTAGTTTCTACTTTTTCGGTATTATTTCCACCATCTGTTTTACCTTCCTTCCACCACACCATGGATGCAATACTCATCGATAAAAGAGCTACGTAAAATCCGATATGAGGCAAAGAGGTAGCATTTATATTTAATAGTTGTTTACTGCCAATCAGTGGCGGCTGATAGGTCATTCCCGGTACTTTGATCGGGGCGTTAGGGTTTAAGTTATGCCCGTAATCATACCCCCAGATATAAAAGTCCACCAGTCCTGCAATGGCAAGCAATACAAACACTCCCAGCCACACTATAATCCATTTTCGGCTACCCCATAATGCAATCATCAAGCCTGTTACCATTAAAAAGGCAAAGATATAGGGCATTATTTTTAATTCTGGGATAGAGTCAGGGGTAATAGCCTTCATCCCTATATAGTGATTCAGTCCATTGATATTATCCAGGTCGTGGGGCTCCTTACCGGTGATATCATTTACCGTAATATTCATACCAATTCCCTCGGGATACTGGGGGGCTTCCATGCTTATCCCCCATAGAGGAAAGAAATATACTAGGATCAGTAATAATGAGGCTAATCCCATCCATAATCTGTTCTTTTTACTCATAACAACCTCGGTCTAAAGTATTTCTGCTTTTATAAAAAGAGGAAGGGAGCTTTCACCCTCCCCTCCACGAAGGATTGAGGTCGTTTTACTGACCTGTTCCGTAGGCGATTTCTACATCAGATCCTTTTGGCGATACGCGAATATATCCCTGCATCTCTTGGTGCAGTGCTGAACAGAAGTCTGTACAGTAGAATGGGAACACGCCTTCTTTATTAGGCTCCCATTTAAAGGTTAGGGTTTCGCCGGGCATAATAAGCAGTTCTGCATTATTGGCACCCTTAATTGCAAATCCGTGCGGCACATCCCAATCCTGCTCAAGGTTTGTAACGTGGAAATACACTTCATCTCCCACTTTCACACCTTCAATATTGTCAGGAGTAAAGTGGCTTCGGATAGCAGTCATGTATATGTGAACCTCGTTGCCATCGCGTTCTACTCTAGCTTCTTTCTCGCTGGAGATAGCATCGGGGTGACCATTTTCTTCAAGCTTATAGAATCGCTTTTGATTCTTAATCACTTTTTCAGCAGCAATACCCTGTGCATAGTGCGGCTCACCTTCGGTAGGGAAGTCAAGCAACAGCTTCATTTTCTCACCGGATATGTCAATCAGCTGTGCCGAGTGGAACATTTCAGGTCCAGTAGGCAAATACCGATCTTTGGTAATTTTATTAAGAGCTACCAAATATTTACCGTCAGGATTTTGGCTGTCTCCACCGGGAATCATCAAGTGACCAGGAGAATAATAGGTGTTAATACGATCGATAACTTCTGTTTTTTCCACATCCCACTTCACTACTTCAGAAGAGATAAATGCAGTAGTATAGGCATTTCCTTTTCCGTCAAACTCCGTGTGCAGAGGTCCTAAACCTGGGTTTTCAACCTCTCCATGGAGGATAGAATCGTACTTAAGCACAGGAACTCCCATTACCTCACCAGCATAATCTTCGTTCTCAATGGCTTCTTCCATCTTTGCAAAAGAGTGCACTGGAATTACCGTTGAAAGCTTACCACCGGCTACGATGTACTTTCCTGTAGGATCGACATCAACACCATGTGGAGATTTGGGAGTAGGTAAGAAATACACCAAGCCATCAAGCTTCCGTGGATCAAGAACACGTACTTCTTCAATGGTCTCGCTCTTGGCAATACCACCTTCTTCATGATCAATATAGTTTCGTACGTGCTCTCCGGGCATCATAGTACCTTTGCCCTGTTTCACATACTCAGCAGCTTTCTTCCAGTTCACCGCCGCAATAAAGTCTTTATCATTTTTCGAAGCATTGATTTCTAACAGCGTATTTGCCTCTTCACTGTTATAACTGGTAAAGAAAGACCATCCATCAGAAGGACCTTTCCCAGCATGGGACAGGTCATAATCGAACCCTGGCATTAAAATCTGGAAATCAATATTCATTTTTCCTTCATCAGAAACCTTGATAAATGAAAGCGTCCCTTTGAAGTTCTCTTTATAAGAGTCAATAGCTACATCCATATTCTGCATATCATCTTCGCTTACAGGAATACTAAAACGAGTGGCAGCAGAGATATACTCTGTATTAGGAGTTACAAAAGGAGATGCGTGGTTACCCGCAGAATTTGGTATCTCAATTATTTCTTGCGTCTTAAAGTCATCAAGACCAATTCTAGCAACACGAGGTGTATTGTTCTCGTTGATAAAGATCCAACGTCCGTCGGTTTCCCCATCGGTTTGAGACAATTCAGGGTGGTGAGCATCGCCCCAAGGCACGAAACCGTGTGATGTATTCAACATCGCCTTGGTTTCTTCACTATATCCGTATCCATTCACCGGAGCTTGTGAAAACACAGGCACTGTAAATAGGTGACGCCCGGAAGGCAATCCGTAGATTCCCAGCTGTCCGTTATATCCCCCGGAAAAGAATCCGTAAAATTCATCATGTTCACCCGGAGCAACATATACTTTCGATGCCGCATCGTCGGATGAGCCAATCTGTTGACCGTTCTGGCATCCTGCCAGCAACACTCCTGATACTACCAATAAAGGCAGCGCCCAGGTCCGTATTATTTTATGTATGGTATTCATAGTACTTATTATTTGTGGTTTATTAATTGAGATAACTCTTAGTGAAAAGACCTATTAAATCTCATTTGTGTCTTTGTTTTCATTCATGTAACGCAAGAATTCTACGATTGAGCGAGCTTCTTCACGACTTAAATTTTGATTGGGCATCGGGGTCATAAATTCTGCCAGCTTCTTTTTTGCTTCCGGGTGTTTCTTAACCATCTCAGCCGGATTCAAAATCATATTCATAACGTATTCGGGCGTACGTTCCTCAGTAATTTCTCGTAGTTGGGGACCTACATATCGCTCATCCATTTTATGACAGGCCGAACACTTGGTTTCAAACATATTTTGTCCCTTCTTGGCCAACTCTTCATCTATTTCGGCCAAGTCGAGCTCTTCTGTTACGGGACCAATACCGTTTTCTTGCTCAAAGGCCGTAAGCCCACTTTCATTATTTTGTGATGACTGATCAGATGCCTGGTCGCTATTTCCGGAACCGCCGCAGCCTACGAACAGTACACTTGCCATTATGGCCAATCCTATTATTTGTTTAATGCTATATTTCATAACTCACTGCTCCTATTTATAGATTTAAGAGTATTTTATCTGTTATTATAAATTCAAACAACTACTGTGCCAACCTTTTGCATTATCGTCAGGTTAACGAAATAGTAGCTTTCTGTAGATGACTATTGCAGCAATGCAATACTTTTTAAGTTAAAGGGATGTACCTTTGCAACATCTCTTACTAAATCCATTCAAAACCGCCGTCTTCTGTAATCCTTAAATTTTGTTCCTTTCCCTTTTCTGCCAGTTCAAGCAAGTTAGTATCTTCCAACATCTTTCGAATGCCATCGCGTGTTCCTGCCCACTTATCATGCAGAGGACAGGGCTTTTTAACACCACATCCGGGCAACCCCAATGCGCATTCCGTAAAGAGCTCTGTTCCATCAATGGCAGCAACAATTTCATACAAACTTACTTCTGATCCTTCTTTTGAAAGTCTTACGCCACCTTTGGGACCTTTGTGCGATTCCATCAGCCCTGCACCACTGAGCTCCTGTAATATCTTTGTCAAAAAATGGAAGGAGATATCCAACTGATCGCTCATTTCTCGAATGGACGTATACCCATCGTCCTTACCGGAAGCAAGAAAAAGCGAGGACCTCAATCCATAAACACACGCTTTTGATAACAACATTTTATTTAAAAAGGGTTTAAGAGTATTTTGTCTTAATTTAAAACTGTTTTTATTAACTCCCAAATATTTTTCTGTTTTTTCTCTCTTTATGATTATTGAGATCCCGAATAAATAAATGTGCATATATCATCTCTAAAATAGCATATGGGCCTATTATACCTCATCAGATAACAAAAAAAATAAACAGTTGTATTCTGCTGAAACTTTATTTAAGATATAAGTGTCTTAAATACCTTAATATTGTTCTTACACTTTAACCTCTTTATCTGACCCTCCTTATAGAGTTAGACATTGCAATTCAACAATAACCTTAACCAAAAACACTGACAGAAAATGACTACTGAAAAAAAGAACCGTTCGTGGGCGGAACCATATCGTATAAAAATGGTTGAGCCGGTAAAAATGATTACACGTGAAGAACGGGAAAAAGCCATTAAAGAAGCTGGATATAACACATTCTTATTACGATCCAACGAAGTGTATATCGATTTATTAACCGACAGTGGAACTTCTGCTATGAGTGACCGACAATGGGCCGGCATGATGATGGGCGATGAGGCGTATGCCGGAAGCAGGAATTTTTATAATTTAGAAGAAGCAATCCAGGAATATTACGGTTATAGCTATGTCGTACCTACCCATCAAGGCCGAGCAGCTGAACATATAATCTCTCAGCTCTTAATTGATAAAGGTGATTACGTACCCGGCAACATGTATTTTACTACAACAAAACTTCACCAAGAGTTAGCCGGCGGAACTTTTGTTGACGTAATTATTGATGAGGCCCATGAGCCTGAAGTTGAGCATCCCTTCAAAGCTAATGTGAATCTTGAAAAGCTTGAAGAACTGATCAATGAAAAAGGGGCAGATCGTATTCCTTATGTATCTATTGCTACCTCTGTGAATATGGCCGGTGGACAACCAATCTCGATGGCAAACCTCAAAGAATTGCGGGCACTGACGAATAAATATAATATCCCCATCATCCATGACATGACCCGTGTAGCTGAAAATGCTTACTTCATTAAACAGCGTGAAGATGGATACGAAGATACCCCTATCAAAGAAATTGTGCATCAAATATGCTCTCTGACTGATGGAGCGACAATGAGTGCAAAAAAAGACGCCTTAGTAAACATTGGTGGATTTCTGGCCCTAAATGACGAGGACCTTTACAGAGAAGCCCAAAATATAGTTGTAGTCTATGAAGGCCTGCATACCTATGGTGGAATGTCTGGCCGAGACATGGAAGCTCTGGCCATTGGTATTACTGAATCTGTAGATGAAGATCATATTCGAGCTCGAGTGGGCCAGGTACAATACCTGGGCGAAAAACTTATTGATATGGGTGTTCCTGTGGTTCGTCCGATAGGTAGCCATGGAGTTTTCTTAAATGCTAAGAAGATTTTACCCCACCTCAGCCAAGATGAGTTACCTGCACAAGCATTGGCTGCCGCTTTATACGTTGACTCTGGGGTACGAAGTATGGAACGTGGCGTTGTTTCTGCCGGACGAAATCCGGAAACAGGTGAACATAACTATCCTGAACTTGAACTTGTACGCCTAACTATCCCACGCAGAGCATATACCCAGGCACATATGGACGTTGTTGCCGAATCTGTTGAAGCGGTTTATAAAAACAGAGAAGAGGTATCTGGTCTCGCTTTTGATTATGAGCCCGAATATTTACGATTCTTCCAATCCCGTTTTAAAGAAGTGTAACCACTTCCATTTACATCAGTTGGTTCTTAAGAGGCAGCCGGGCACTGGTGCTCGGCTGTACAACTGATCCCCCCTTTCTTATAGACCTGCCTTTTTACTTTATCACCAAATATTTAAGAAAAATTATCAAATCACCGATAACCCTATTTCTTAACTGCTAAAGCACTCATATATCTGATGGTTTAGATAAACAATAATATCATTAAACATTACTTATAATTATTCTATGAGTTTACCGGTGCGATTTATCCTATTTATTGTAATAATCTCAGTAATAACCTCTTGCAGTAACAGCACTAGCTCTTCTCCAGAACCTACCTCTGGTACTTTAAAAATAATAACAAGCACCAGCGGTGAAGATTTAGATATGGAATATACTATTAGTGTAAATGGTGAATCTCTTACACTATCCACGAATGATACAACCAGCATTAACCTTCCAAAAGGGAACTACAGTGCCGAACTCTCGGGCATCGCAGCAAACTGTGAAATCAACAGTGCCAACCCGGATAATGTAATCATAACTTTGGGGGATACCACCGAAATAAGTTTTGATATTAACTGCAAAAGGATGATTCGTAATAAGATTGTCTTCTCCTCCGATAGAATGTCTAATAATTACGACCGGGACATCTTTATTATGGATGCTGATGGATCCAGTCCAAACCGGATAACGACCAATACTTACACTGATGAATTCCCCACTATTTCAAATGATGGTACCCAAATTGCCTTTTTCAGTAACAGAAATAGCGGGTACTATAATGTTTACCTGATGGATGCTGACCAATCTAACCTTCGGCAAGTAACTAATATTGAATCATCTTCATATGGTACTATTAGCTTTTCACCCGATGACTCTAAACTGGTTTTTAAAAGTAACCATGAAGGGGACATGGAAATCTATCGTATCAATATAGATGGAAGTAACTTAACAAACCTAACTAATAGCCAGGGTATCATAGATGAATCCCCGGAATGGTCGCCTGATGGCAATAGAATATTATTCGAGAGTTATATTAGTGGTGAAAAACAGCTGCATACAATGAATACTGATGGAACCGGACTAAAGCAACTCACAAACACAAGTTATACGGAAGCAGCTGAAAATCCCTCATGGTCTCCGGATGGAGAAAAAATTGCATTCTCAGGATATCGTAATGGTCAACAAGATATATATACAATAAATAAAGATGGGTCGGGCATTACTCAAATAACCAATAACACTGGTTTGGATATTAATCCTGCATGGTCTGCAGATGGTTCAGAAATAATTTTCACTACAGATCGCGATGGTCAAGCAGAGATATATAAGGTCAATGCCGATGGATCGGGCCTTCCCACCAATATGACAGCTAACCAAGCGGCTGATGTATCAGCCACTTGGAGTCCAATTGGCAGCCTATGGATTTTCTAGCAGAATTACCTGCGTAACACAAAAGCCCCAGTGCTATTACAAGCATTGGGGCTTTTTTTATTATAAAGATTATTCCAACGGTTCCAGGTGTGCGGAAAAGTGTCGCAGTACCTCCGGCCCATCTACAATTTTATATCCAGTTAGTTGATCACGCTGTTCATAGGCAGCAATTATAACCTCAGCTAGATAATCAACATGGCTTTGGGTATATACGCGCCGAGGAAATGCAAGGCGGACCAGCTCCATAGCCGCTGGTTTTTCTGAACCGTCCGGCTGCTTACCAAACATTACAGATCCTATTTCTACACCACGTACCCCGCCCAGCAGATACAAGGCATTGTTAAAAGACCAGGCCGGATATTCCAGGGAATCAATATGGGGCAGCATCTCTTTCGCATCAATATACACCGCATGCCCCCCGGTAGGCTCAACAATAGGAACTCCGGCCTCTAACAGTTTATCTCCCAAATAGGCTATAGACCGAACCCGGTAACGAAGGTAATCTTCATCCAGAGCCTCATATAACCCACTTGCAACAGCCTCCATATCGTAACCGGCCATCCCACCATAAGTGGGGAACCCTTCTGTTAAAATCTCCAGGTTTCGACACTCGGAGGCTAACTCATCATTGTTGAGAGCAAGAAAACCTCCAATATTAGCCATTCCATCTTTCTTTGCACTCATCGTACAGCCATCGGCGTAATTGAACATCTGCCGCGCAATCTCTATGGGAGATTTATCCGCAAAACCTTTCTCCCGGTTTTTAATAAACCAAGCATTTTCTGCGAATCGACAAGCATCAATAAAGAAGGGAATACCGTGATCGCGGGCAAGCTCTGACACGGCACGTATATTAGCCATACTTACCGGCTGTCCGCCCCCTGAATTATTGGTCACTGTCATCATTATAATAGGGATATTTTCAGTCCCAACTTCCTGTATAGTTCGCTCTAACTTTTTGAGATCTATATTACCTTTAAAAGGATGTTGGCTACGGGGCTGCTTACCTTCCTCAATTACCAGATCACGTGCTTCTGCACCCGCATGTTCCACATGAGCTCGGGTTGTATCGAAATGAGTATTGCTGGGAACCACATCACCTTCGGAGGCAATAGTTGTAAAGAGAACGTTCTCGGCTGCACGTCCCTGGTGAGTAGGAATGAGATGTTCGAAACCGGTAATGTCATGCACGGCCGACTCTAACCGATAAAATGAAGAAGAACCGGCATACGATTCATCACTGGAGATCATCCCTGACCACTGCCTAGCCGACATGGCCCCGGTGCCGCTATCTGTTAAAAGATCAATCAGCACATCATCTGCCTTCAGTAAAAAAGGATTATATCCCGCCTGGGCAAGCAGCTCTTTGCGTTCACTCATTTTAGTAAAACGAATAGGCTCAACAGACCGAATGCGAAAAGGTTCTATAATAGTATCGGATTGAAATTCTTTAAGCTCCATACCAGGTATTTTCTAATTAAAATTTTTGAATTTTCGGCATCCCCA
Organism: Fodinibius saliphilus; assembly: GCF_005869845.1. Taxonomy (NCBI): domain Bacteria; kingdom Pseudomonadati; phylum Balneolota; class Balneolia; order Balneolales; family Balneolaceae; genus Fodinibius; species Fodinibius saliphilus. The sequence goes on from NZ_VAWF01000002.1 coordinate 261,361, forward strand.
AAAAAGGATACCATTTATGCAATTAACATTGATAAATAACAAAATTAAGATTAAAATAAGATAAAATACTCTTAAATACTTAATAAGTTATAACATGCTTGACCCATTCTTCAAACCCAAAGGTGTTGCTATTATCGGAGCCTCCCGAAATCCCCATAAATTAGGGTATGGGGTTGTTCGCAACCTTAAAGAGTATCACTACCAGGGAAAAATATATCCTGTTAACAGATCAGCTACTGAAATACTGGGCGAAAGCTGTTTTGCCAATGTAAACGAAATTCCCGACCCAGTCGATTTAGCTGTCGTTATTGTTCCTGCTCCAGTGGTCCCCGATACACTCAGAGACTGTGGTGAACGAGGCATTACACATGCGATAGTAGTTAGCGGTGGATTTAGCGAAACCGGAAAAGAAGGAGAACAACTGGAAAAAGAACTTAAAGCTGTTGCTGATGAAATGGGAATTCATGTCATTGGTCCCAACTGCATTGGTACCATCGATACCCATACCCCGGTAAATACGACCTTTGTGACGGGCATGCCGGAATCCGGAGAAATTGGATTCTGTTCGCAATCGGGAGCAATGGTGGCCTCTGTAATTGATTGGGCACGGGGAGCGGGTGTAGGTTTTTCACGCATTGTTAGCCTGGGCAACCAAGTAGATGTCAATGAGACGCAGATGATTGAAGCCCTTCGCGAGGACCGCCAAACAAAAGTAATTACTGCATATATTGAAGGAGTATCCAATGGAGAAAAGTTTTTAGAATCGGCAAAAAAAGCCGCATTAGAAAAACCTTTTGTTGCGTTAAAAGGAGGCCGGGGAGAAAGTGGTGCAAAAGCGGTAGCCTCACATACCGGTGCCTTGGCAGGCAGTGCCGAAGCTTATAAGTCTGCATTTAAACGTAGCGGCGTACAACAGGCCGATACCATGGAAGAAATGTTTGACTGGGCACGAGCTCTGGCATGGCAGCCTTTACCAAAGGGCAAACGAGTAGCTGTGCTTACGAATGCGGGCGGACCAGCTATCCTGGCTGTTGATGCCCTTGAAAAGGCTGGTATGAAACTCGCCGAACTCACCAAAGAAACCAAGCAATATCTACAGTCCCGCCTGCCCAATGCGGCAAGCGTCGAAAATCCTGTAGATGTTTTGGCGGGATCGGGACCCGGTACCTATGCCGTTGCCCTGGATGCTATTCTTACTGATGAAAATGTAGACTCGGTAGTTGTCATCCAGGCTCCGCAAGACTGGTTTTTACCTGCCAGTTTAGCTGAGGTAGTAGGCGAAGTAGCCAGCACCCATGACAAACCTGTCATCGCTTCTATTATGGGAAAAGCCTCGGTAGAAGAAGCGCTCAACATTTTACACAAGCGCAAGGTGCCCAATGTGTCGTTCCCAGAACGGGTTGCTTCTGTACTGGCAGCAATGGTGCAGCGCAAAGAATGGCTGGAAATGCCCAACGGCACCCCTGAACCTTTTGAAAATATCAGCACAACATCTGCCCAAACATTAGCTAACCAACAAGAATGGCAGCAATTGCTTACACAATATGGCATTGCCCTACCGCCTCAACAGCAGGTAAAATCAGTGGATGACGCTATTGCCTATGCTGATAAAATAGGCTATCCGGTAGTTCTTAAAGTAGTTTCTGATGATATTTCACATAAGACTGAGGTTAATGGCGTAAAACTGAATCTGAACAATGCCCGGGAAGTTGAAAATGCGTGGCATACCATTGAGGCTTCTGCTACAGAAGCCGGGACAAACATGGAGTATGGCCTGGTACAAAAAATGTTTACCAAAGGGCAGGAGGTAATAATTGGTATAAAACGCGATGACCAATTTGGACCGCAGGTTCTATTTGGTACAGGCGGTACCGATGTTGAACTCTTAAAAGATGTTGAATCAGCACTTGCCCCTCTAAATCAGCAACAGGCAGAGCAGCTTATTGACGCTACTCGCGCCGGCACAAAGCTAGCAGGATGGCGCAATCAACCGCCCGCTGACCGTGAAGCTGTAATTGATTATGTAATGCGGCTTTCACAACTGGCAAAAGATCTGCAACAAGTTAAAGAGCTAGAGATCAACCCACTTTATGTACTCTCCGAGGGACAGGGGGCCTATGCGGTGGATGTTCGTGGATTTTTGGCCGAGGCAACGCCTGAAGAGATAGCCTCTACCTGAAAAAAGCTGGTTGATGTATGACTGTTGCCTTTTAGCTACTAGGCGAGCAATCACCGGGAGATTACTTCGTCGTTACAAGCAACTCCTCGTAATGACACTGCTTTTAAAAAGCGTTCCTCATTGCGAACGAAGTGAAGTAATCTACCCGAAACGATTAGTTAATGTATAGGGGATTAGTTCTTTCTACGCGAACTCTTACTAGGAGATTCCTCGACTCCCCTCGGAATGAACGTAGTAAATGGACTCGAAGAATCTGCCTGCAACGGCTGACTGATGTATGAAAGTTATCCCTCAGATACCAGGCAAGCTGCTTCTGGGAAATTAAAACCCTTGAGAGCAACTCTACTCTTCAGACTTAGGATACCACTGGAATCCATCAGCACGGTTAAATTTAACGACAGAACGATGGTTGTTCTCAAATACCACTTTCTTTTGATCGGTGTATAACCATTCTTCACTCTTGGTATCTCCCAAGTATACTTTGATCGTGTGCTCACCTGCTTTTAAGGGAATATACTCTACTGCACCGCTCATTCCATCATTAAATAGGCCGCTGGGCTCATACTTCTGTTCGTGTACCGTTTTCCCATCTATATCTATTCGTAACCGAACATCAGAACGCTCGCGTTTAGCAGGAGCATTACTCGACTGCATGTGCGATTGCAGATTTTGTTGTTCCGATTCTTTCTTGGCACTGCCATCCACCGGACGGCCGGGCAATGTAAAAGAAACCACAAACTCAGAATCACTTTGTATAGGTACGCTATAAGGAGCATTACTAAAGAAGTAGGTAAGGCTACCTAGCATCAGTACTAAAAATGCACCCATGATATACTTTTTGATTTTACTTACGGAACTCTTCTCCTCTTTGAAGGTCAACTTTCCGGTATCACGCTGCAACCTTCGAGCCTCTTCAATAAAACCGTCATAATTTGTGCGGTCGTACTGCACATAGTGGATTCGGGAAGAATCTACCTTATCCTCGCGAAGCTCGGGATGTCGCCCCCCGCTAATACGCTCTTCTGTCCACATAGCACCCAGTCGATAATCCGGCTCGCTTTGGCATCCCACAATCAAAACACCTTCAGCCCCTTTTCGCAGAGCTCGCTCTATCATAAGCGGATGCACCCATCCCACACAAGGGATAGAGCGAACAATATAACCGGGCAACTCTTTGCAGCGACCGGTGGCTTCATCGATATGCAGATCTGCCCCTGCAGAGTTTGAACAGATATAGGCGACATGCGCTGAAGCCTCTTTTTCCAGCCGTTCGTGAAGCCAGCTATCTATCTCTCTGCGAACATCCATAGCCGGCAAACGGGGAAACTCAATACCCACCGGATCACAAGCGCCTACACAAATTCCACAAGCAATACATTTAGAGGGATCAATATTAGCGTAAAAATCACCTTTTTTCTTGTCATCCTTGGCACGCGGTAACATGGTAATGGCATTAAAGGGACAATCTTTATAACACTGTTCACAACCGTTACAGCGATCCGAATCTACCTGTGGTTTTGGACGCCTTTTCTTAACGAGTAGCCATGGGACACTGACAAAACCGATAAAACCTATAAGCGTAATTGCCCAAAGCATACCTCCCTCCAGACGATCAGTAAAGTAGACGGGTAGCATGTAGAAATAATCGAGCGCCACCGTTTGCTGAACCTCAAGCATTTTAGCAGGCTCAGCTAAACCGGCTGGCAGCATAACTGATATAATTGATAATGAGCCTAACACCGCAATTGTCATCGGCTTTTTTGTGATAAAATGAGCTTTATTAAGCCGTGAAACGTGAAGCCACAGTGCAATTCCCATAGCTAAAGGAATGAGCATATGAAAGAAAAAGACCAAGAAAAACAGCAGTGAATTGAAACTGTCATCCGTCAAAAAAGAACGACTCAATGGTTCGGCAAAAATTGGAAGCTGGTCAAGCATCTTAGCCGTACCTACAGCCACTTGATTGGCTGCTTCATCCCATACCAGCCAATATCCGAGCCAGCCATCAAACCACAGAAGTGCCAGCGCAACCACACCCGTTACCCATGCCAGCCACCGAGCCCCGCCAAATCGACGGGCAAAAAACATCTTAAATGCATGGAACATGATAAACAACATGCAGGCATCAGAGCTATACCGGTGCAAGGACCGAAAGAAATCACCCAGCATGTTAATCTGGTTCAAAGAATCATAGGCTTGATGCACACTTGGCTTGTACCAAAACAACAGAACAAAACCTGAAACCAATGCAATAATAAAAGTGGTATTGGCAATGGCACCCGACTGTGTAAAGGGATTAAGATTTTGCGGAAGGTATCGTTCTACAAACCTATCAAGCTGATGAAACCATCGATCGACCACACGAAAAAGAGATTCCCCGCGTACCGGTGGATCGGGGCGCTGGTCCTTAACTTGTGAGGAGAACTCAATACTATCCGAGTCTATTCCATTTTTACCGGAGGCGAGATCTACCAGATTTATTTCCTCTTTATCAATATCCATTTTTAATCCTTTCATTATATACTACAAAACGACTGTGTTATGCAGCCGGTCTTTCTTCTATCAGCGTTTTTGCCGCTTTTATTAACCACTCCTTTTGTCGATCTCCCAGCGTAAATCGATAGGCGACCTTTCCTCGTTTATCTATTAGGATAAAAACGTTAGCATGGGCAATTGCTCCATCCTCACGCTTGCGACGCGGGATATTCAATTTATCCAATACCTCATTAACATACTTTTTATCACCGGTCAGAAGGTGTTGGTTGGGACCATTCAGTTCATAATGTTCGGCCGTCATCTTCAACATTTTAGGCGTATCCTTATCAGGATCCATTGTTATAGCCATAAGCTGTAATTGCTCTTTTCCTCCTATCTTCAACCTATTCATTACATCGTACGCCTGCTCCAATATCACCGGACATGTTTCTGAACAAGACGCATACACGGCTGTAACCATCACCACTTGGTTACGATAATCTGTTAATGATATACTATCTTTATTCTGATTTATCAGTGTAAATTCTGGAGGACTGATAGCTGTTCTAATTTCTTTGGCCGGGAAAGGCAACTCTCCGCTTTCACCATCTGAATACAATGAGGGTAAAGTGGCTCCTACGAGCACAATGATAACAAAACCCGGTATAATATAGGGACCAGCTTTTTTGGGGTAGTTCTTAACCATTTCTGATATGGGCTTATACCAAAACCCAAAAATAAAAATACTTAATATCGTAGGCTGCACCAGGAACATGACTAAATAGATGGACTCTATTTCTCCTGTGGCTGGGTTATATCCAAGGCACCATTTCTTAAATTCGCCCGCAAATGTTCCAAGGGTAGAATCCGAAACGGGTATTAAGGTAACTGTTACTACCAGAAGGGCTAAAAAAAATAGTACAGAAAGCATAAAAACCGGAAAACGCCATGAGGAAAAGAATGACTCAAGGCCAGTTAAAAAGTTTCGAAATCTATATTTTGTACTTTCTTTATTCATAGCAGTGCTTCTGTCAGCTATGGGAGCCGGCCCGGAGAAAAAACCACGGGCCAGCATCGAGTGCATAGCATATTATTACCGGTATTATCGTACGAACCAGAGATCCGCAAGGGCTTTCCAGTTAGCAAAATAATAGACCGCAAACGTCAACAAGAATATGATGACCACGGTTAGGGTACCGGGTGTTTTAATGTGTTCGTAATCTTTTCCTTCTTCTTCGTATCCTTTTTCAATAAGCTTATCTTTCATACGGGTAGAGTGCTCATCTTGCCAGCTCTTCATAGGTCGCCCTTCGTTAGAACGGCCAAAGAACACAGCTGCTACCGTTAAGCCTATAAATAATAACAGGCCTAAAAAGGCGATAATACCGCCAACTCCTACCAGCCCCAGCATAACGTGAGCGATAGGATCAAAACCGGCACTCAGGATAGATCCTGAGAAATCAACGTCCCAGTGACGTCGTGGCACTCCGTACGATCCTGCAAATGACATTCCCATTGACATCACTACAATGCCGCCTGCAAAAAGATACGGCTGAATGCGTGCAAGGCCTTTCAGGTAAAACTCCTTTTGAAAGATCAAGGGAACCAGGTAATAAGCCAGTCCCATAAATGCCAGTGATGTACCACCTACTACCGTCGCGTGGAAGTGACCGGGAATACGCAAGGTATTGTGTGCAATAATGTTAATTTGCTCAGTACCCAGAGTTACGCCGGTTATACCGCCAATAAATCCAAAGATGATGATAGACAACATTACGGCAGAGAATCCAGGATCTTTCCATGGCAATTTTGTAAACCATCCGAAAATTCCTTTGGTAAAACCTTTACGTCGTTGCGCAACCTCCAGTGAAGCAGGAACAGTATATCCGTGAATCATGGAAGCAAGAACAGCAAGGTACATCGCATAAGAAGTGTTCCAGATTTTCCATCCGGGACCAACACCGGGGTCTACCAGTAAGTGGTGAGCAGAAGCCAGGTTAATAAACAATATGTATAACAGGAATGCTCCTCGACATACGGTTTCATTTAATGGCTTTGCACCAGTGGTCATAGTACCCATGAAGTACCAAACGGCAACCATAGCACAAACATTAATCTGCTGTGACATATGACCGAGTCCCCACCAAAGTAACCGGTACAAGCCAGGATCTACTGGACCAGTCCAGCCCATGGACCATAAAAAGGTAGGAATTAGTGCAGCTGCACCATGTGCCAAGGCAAGTACAGCAATAATTGCAGCAGCTAATGCACCAAATGTAACCAAGGGCATTGATCCCTCGTAAGTTTTGTCTCGTTTGGCTATATAAAGGGTTGCAAAAAAGTTAAAGCAAACAATGAGTGACCCTACTGCAAAGAGTATGATACCCAGATAGAATAACGGGTGTGCTTTTAACGGTACATAAGAGGTCAAAAGAACATCTGCCTGGCCGGCTAAGATGATATAGTTTGTCATTAACGCACCTATCCCCATTAAGCCGAGTGATATCCAGCCTAATGTTTTTGAAAACAAACGGCTGTTCAAGAGCGTTGTGGAGGCAAAATAAAGGATCCCCATCTCCATGAAAATGATCCAAAAAACCAACATGTTCACCCCATGCAGGGTAAGCATACGGTAGTAATATACGCTGTCCAATAAGTGAACAGCAGTCCATCGTGTTAGGGCCAGACCAATAGCGGCAATGGCACCAACGAGAAGAAAGACAACGGCCAACACCGCATTAACCTTCGTAAAAAACTCTGCGTTACGAAAAACGCGAAGACCGGTTGTCTTACAGGTTCGAAATTTCGCTATAGCTTGTGTAGCATTCATATTCTTGTATTATTTTTAGTTATTCGACTATGATTTTACCGGTCATCATATGGTGTCCGATTCCGCAAAACTCATTGCAGATAATTTCGAAATCACCGGTTGAGGTAGGTGTTATAGTAAGCACGTGATCGTAACCGGGCAGAATATGAAAGTTCATATTCATAGGCAGCAGTGAGAAACCGTGCTGCAAATCCGGAGATGAAATGTGTATCCGGTACGTTTGCCCCTTCTTAAGTTTAAGAATTGGATACCATCGCCACATCTCTCCAACGAGATATGCATCTCCACCGGGAGAGGGTTCCACGATAGGAACGCCCTTTTCTTCTCCTACTTTGTTCGATTCGATAAATTGATCGGTACGATCCAGAAAAGCCGATGCTTCCACTTTATAGGATTCACCAGTACTGTTCTGCTTTCCTTTAAAGTGCCAGTACGGCATTGTTACAGACATGACTAAGCACCACGTCAGCGCCAAACCTACCCATAACCGCTCGGTACCAGTCGGTGCTTTAAACCAGTTTCCAACAGGACTAAAAATGCTCATGATGTTAAATTATTAGAGATTTATGAATATTATGATCAGGGTAAAGTGGCATCACCCATTGAGATTAATTCTATGATTCCCCATAGGGTGTATGATATTGTTGGAACAGCCAGCCCAAGTGCCAGTAAAAGCCACATGTTGTCAAGAATGCGCTGTCCCAATGGTGTTGTTTTGTCTTCTTCCATGGTGATTAAGGGTTTGATTGTAATGGTGAATTTTTTCTATTCATCCAGGCTTTTACTACGATCCATAGGAATAGCAATCCGCCGCAAGCAGCCAGCAAACCGCCAATAGTCATAAAGCCTAGTCCTGCAAATACTTCGATGGAATTAATTTGCTGTTCAGATCCAAATGCTTTTCTTGCCAAGCCATGAGCTCCTGCATATCCAAAACCGGCTGCAAAAATGGCTTGTCCCAGCCCAAACAGCAGAGGCTGTATCGCTGCAAGCTTTCTAAGTCTCCCTTTTGGAACCGGTACCCCATGGACCTCTAGCAAGAAATAGGTCACAGCCATAAATGCTACGGTAATACCCCCAACAGCTGCATGGTAATGGGCAGGAACCATCGTATTTGAACCGCGTATCATGGCCCCTAAAATGAATCCGATGATGGTTAGCAACATACTTGTGACCAACCCTCCGAAATACGGATTTTTCAATAACCCTTTTGGCAGGTCGTTATTGAGTCGACCACGAACCAGTTTAGTAACAATGATGCCTACAAAGATTGTGACTACGGGAAAGATCCCCCATTGCATAAACCGGGTGAATCCCCAGTGATATAACAGGTCAGCTGTCCCATTCATTGTCAAAAGGGGAGCAGCAAGCAGAGGCAAGGTATAAATGCCAAACAGTATGGCGGTTATCCGGTAAGAGATTGGATTTTTGTCAAGCAGCTTACCTAGTAAGATTATCCATACCGAAAGCATCGCAGCCACATTCACAAACTGGAGCAAATGCCCTCCCCCCCAAATTGTCAGCTCAAAATAGGTTTGTCTTTCTAAACCTGTTGGAGTTACCAACCAGGAACTAAAAAAAGTTATCAAGCTGATTAATAGTATTACTGCAGCAGACCTTAGGCCGGGAATCGAAGAGGTTGGAAATATTAAATTATCTTTTGCTGTTGTTTGATTTGAAGAAGGGAGAATACGTGTGTTAAAAACCGTACACGCTACCCCTGCAGCAAACAGTAATAGCCCTCCTATAAATAACGGATGGTCTAATACAGGAATATAATTTGAAAGGACGGGCTCAGCCGAGGGGACAAAGATTGAAGCCACCAACATACCAACCCCTGCAACTGCCAGCACATATCCCATTGGCAATAAGCGATTTCCATTTTTTTGAGAAGGCACCAACACAAAAAGGCCACACAAAAAAGCGTAAATCCATATCAACAAAGCCAAATCGACATGTACCACCAACCCTCTTTTTGCAAAAAGAGGGTCAGATATCAATTCACTAATAATAGGAGCCCGTCCTAAAACGATAATAATTGAGAAAAAACCGGAGAGCAACAACGTACCTATACTCATTAGTATCCATAGACGTGACTGTGCCTGTGAGTTCACCTCCACCCGGTTAAGCAACGATTCTACCGGCAAAACCAATATTTTTTTAAGAGCAACCAACATATTTAAACTCCGATTTTCAATAGATGTCTATATCTATAATCGACATTTTTTAATAGATAAACAAGTCTATTGAAAGTATTTTTTTATTATATTGTTAAAACATAATCACCAAGCATTACACATAGCTTTACATAAAGCTGATTGGTTTATTACACATATCCCTTATTTTGGGAATTAAATTTCTATTTTAAGATAACCGACATCAGGAATCGGACTGAACAACTGATACTTTAAAACCTGATCACTTATGCATTTACCTCAAACAGCTGAATATGCGTTACGCGCAATGGCCTGTATTGCCCTCAAAAAAGACGGGCGTCCTGTATCATCAAATGTACTAGCACGAGCTACAGGAATACCCGGCCACTATTTATCAAAAATATTACGCAAGATGGTGGAAGCAGACCTGGTAACCTCACAAAAAGGACACGGTGGTGGCTTCCGACTTGCCAAAGAACCAAGTGAAATTAAATTTAAAAGCATCTTGGCAACAGTAGATTATAAAATTGAACCCAACAGCTGTGTATTTGGCTGGGATGAATGCGATAGCGAAGACCCATGCCCACTCCATAACACCTGGAGTCAACTTAAAGACTCATTTCAGTGGTGGGCTGAAAACACAACCCTCCAGGATGTTATTGACAGACCAGGGGAAGCCGAGACACTTCTTGATCCCATGAATACCCCCTCTGGAGATTAAGCTGCTTTCTACATCTAAACAGCCGGGCAAGCATCCTTACTGCTTGCCCAACTAACGCCTTTAACAGCGGGCTGCAGGAATTTACACCTTACTTTATAAAGCCGGGTGTTACTGATAACATTATCCAACCCCAATGCTGGGTTGACTCGGCTGCGGGCACTCCTTTTAAAAGCTTCATTGAATCTTTCGAACTTAAGAGCGAATAGCCCATTTTTAGTGCTATATCTTCACTAAAAGTGTGTGTCAGATTAAAGTCGAATTCAGAGCCCAATCCTTTATCCAAAGTAGCTATTGCTGCAACCTTCTCTGCAAGTGCAAAATTGTGGTACGTTAATGACAAGCTTGTCTTTTCATAGGCTGTATAAGTTGCTTTCACATAAATATCTTGAAGCCCTCCAAACTGGGTATCTCCGGGTACATTCAGGAAATAATCCATATTCCCATAAAACTTGTGGTTGGTAGCATACAACGTATTAAATGCATTGCGTTGCGGATTACTATCATCAATACCTCCCCCGGACAGATAATCATATCCGGCTGTTAAGCCAAAGCTACCGAAGTTGTAACCCGCCTTTAATGCATACATCCAAGAAGAAATATCATTTCTAATATTATCATCCCCACTCTGCAAATACAGACTCCCTGTAACATTAACTGCATCTTTTTTATAAGCCAGGTGAGTTCCATATGTATACCTAAAGTTGGTAGCATCCGTAACTTGAAAGCCATCAGAAACTCCAATTACAGAAACCTTAAATGCATCCATCTTTTTATGCAGCCACAAATACGATAATACCTTATAGTTATTAATCGAATAGGTATTCCCAATAATATTTTGGGCTTCCTGGTTATAAGCAGCACCTAGATCCAACTTAAAGTTATTGTTATCAATTTTTACCACTAACGCATCGTGGCTACGGGCCTGTTGTGTCCAATTTACACTGCCTAATAGACGGTGATCATCATAAATAAGCTCCTGCCTTCCCAGCTTCAGATCCATTGCATCTGTAATCTTTAATTGAGCCCAAACTTCATGGATATTTACATTGGCATTATCTTGTAGCTGAGCAACTTCTCCCCAAACGCGAACATCCTGCCCCGATACTTTAATTTTATATAGATCTGTTTTGTAGTTAAGAGTTAAACGTGCCCGCTGTGACGTAAAGAATGCAGGATCAACATCCGAAGTTTGTACAGTCCTATAACCATTCCTGTATTCCGTTCTCGGCCGCAACTCACCATCCAATGTCATCTGTGCCTGTACCAACGCCGGAATTGCAAATAATACACACGAAATAATTGTTAGTCGGCGAATAGCTTTATGAAATATCATTGCTAATAATTTTTAAAATCTTATATGATTAAAAGTTCAACCATTTTTTATTAAAACCGAAGAGAATTGCTTTGTGCAATCCTCTCCAGTCTTTAAGATGGAAACCCAGAGTTACGATAAACTAGGTTGCCTTTTTTACTTAACCGTCAGTACTCCTTTCATTCCACCCATGTAGTGCCCGGGGAAACTGCAGATGTACTCATAGTCGCCAGACTCTTCAGGAGCCGTAAAGGTGACTTCTACTGTTTCGCCGCCACCGGCCAAACCTGTGTAAGCAATGATCTGATCCTTCATATCCGCATCTGTAGGGATATATTCATTGCCTGATGCTTTGGCCGAAGCACGAGCAACAGCTGTAACATCAGCATCTGCTGCCAAGAGTACGAAGTTATGAGCCATTGCTGTTTTCGGGAAGTCACTAATAGTAGTGAGCTTAACCGTAATTTTTTGCCCTGGCTGAGCTTCAATATTTGTTACCGTAAACTTCATCTGGTTCGTACCATCCATTTCGATAACCTTCGGTGCTGTATCATTAGCCATTACGACTTGCGCCATAAACATGACCAGCAGTACGGGTAATATTCGCTTTATCGTTTTCATAGTCCTAGTATTTCTTAATTGGAATTCGTTATTAATTAGGTAATGTCCGGATCGAAGATATCAGCTTCTTTAGCACCCTCTACATTAATGATGCCGAGCATACCTTTCTTCGCTACACGTGTAAGCGCGTGATCTACCATCTTAACTGGTCCGGGTACCGGGAAGTCCATCTCAAAAATTCCGCAGCTTCCTGGAGGCACTTGACAAGTCTGAACGTAACGCTCTGGTTCACTTGCAATAGCTCCTTCTCTCCAAGCCTTTGTAAATACATTACCAATGGGGTGGAAATTACTGGTTACGTTTGGTCCACCTGTTACAAGGTATACACGAGCGGTATCACCTTTCTTCACTGTAAGTGCACCATGACGATTTCCTGTAATCGCATACTTTTCACCATTCAGCACTACATAGGTTGGATCTTCAGCCTTCATTCTTTCGGTATCAAAACCATGCAATCCTTTAGTCCCAGCTGCCTTGTCGGTATATATTTCGTTCTGTCCGAAATAAAACTCGTGGTCAACTTCTGGTAACCCCTCTTCAGGCTCTACCAAAATCATTCCGTACATACCACTGCTGATATGATAATCCATACGGGGTACAGCACAGTGATAGATATATGCACCGGGGTACATCGCCTTAAACTTCACCTTTTTCGATTGACCGGGAGGGCAAATAGTAGCATCTGCTGCACCACCCGGGCCATAACAAGCGTGGAAATCCACGTTGTGAATCATCGTATTATCAGTAAGATTCTTGTGGTTTAAAATGATGGTATCACCCCGGCGTACACGAAGCATTGGCCCTGGAACCTGCCCACCATACGTCAAATACTTGAACTTAACACCATCTTCTATCTCTGCAACGACTTCTTTACTCTCCAATGTTATTTCGTGCGTTTTTGGAGTACGTCGCTTGATAGGAGCAGGAATATCCGTTGGATCTGCCGCTACTCTATTTACTTTAGGCAGAGAGAAAATAGATGTGGACGCCGGATCAGTACTACTTGGAGTTACTACATCATTCGCTTTCGATTTGAACGGAAATCCCATACTTGCCAAAAACCCACCGGAGAGTAATGCCGCACCAGTGTTTCTCAGAAATTTCTTTCGGGATTGCTTACCGTCTATATTAAGGTCTTTGTTTTCAACCGTTTTATCGTTTTTCGTTTCCATCTCACTCAGATTTTTTGATTTTTATTATAGAGTTAATTGTCTATAGATCAATTTGTCTACTGTGATAGATGCAAGAGTTATACCAGAAATCAGAATCTTTAAAAAAAGTTAGCTTTTAGTGATTATTCGGAAAGAGGAAGCAATTTAACTCTGCCTCTATAGATCATATAGGCGGGACCATTGCAATTTTGCAATGGTTGTAAAGGGCACTTATGCAAAATTACAAGACATACTCAAAAGATGGATAATTGCATTAACCTGATATTTATTTTTGAAATAAGCATATCTATTTCAACTTACTTTTGCTATAAGATTCACTAAAGAATCAAAAATGTACACTTTCTGTTGCACCAACAGTAATAGGGGGCAGCTGATGATAAGATGGGTTTGAATTTGTGCCTTAACAACGGAAAAAGTTCTTAAAATCTACACCAATTTAATTTTGAGGAGTTAGACTGTCTTATAGCAGTACATAATTGGAAGGGGGGAAGTGCCGGTAATATTAAAGCTGACCTTATCCCAAAATTGGCTTTAGGATTAAAGGAAACCTAATTAAAAACCAAGCTGGGTGGCTTATAGTTTCCCTTGCGGGGAAGGGGCGGTTGGCTTCAGAAAACCATCCAAAACATACATTACCTGCAAAACGGCAAAACAACTATCATCGCTTCTGTAGGCGCCCGAACCAACCTAAACTCTGACGACTGCTGATTATTCTAAAGCACCCTGCCTCTACGAAAGGTTCGTAATTACTTTCTTAAGTAGTGCCTGTACCTCATTAGCAATATCTGCCAATTCCTCATTTTCTATAGCCTGCATAGAAGCAACCGGATCAACAGCTGATACTTCCACCTCGCCATTTTTATTCTCCTGCACAATTACGTTGCACGGCAACATTAACCCTATATGATCTTCTGCAGTTAGCGCTTTATGTGCCAAGGGTGGATTACATGCTCCAAGAATCTGATACTTTTTGAAATCTACATCCAACTTCTTTTTAAGGGTTGCCTTAATATCAATTTCGGTAAGCACCCCAAAACCCTCTTCTTTAAGAGCCTCTGTTGTTTTTTCAATAGCCTCTTCAAACGGAACGTCTACGGTAGTACTGTAATAATAAGACATAACAATAATGGTTTAGCTGTTACTTCTCTGGTTAATTTAGTGGATAAAACTTCCAAATGAGACAATGATATCCACATTTAAGCTTATTAATTACTTATGTAGGATGAATACATCCAAACCTTTTTCTCTTGTTCACTGATATAATCACTCATTAAGGCATTTGTACCTTCATCACCCAACTCATCAGAAAGTTCCAAAATTTCCCTCTGTAATTTAATAATGGCTTTATAAGCGTTCAGGATATCCCGAACAGCCTCTTTTCCATCTGTTACCTGCTTACTTTCTTTAATTACCGACTGCTCATTATAAGCTGAATAGTTATGGTTAGGGATCCCGCCCAGGGTTAAAATTCGTTCGGCAACATCATCAATTTTTATAAAGAGATCGTCATAAAGCTCTTCAAACTTTTCATGTAACTCAAAAAAGGTATCACCTTTTATATTCCAGTGGTAACCGCGTGTATTTTGATAAAAAATCGAGTAGTTTGCCAGCAATTCATTGAGTTTCTCTGCTAATTCCTTCGATTTATCTTTATCTAATCCAATATGATTTAATTTGCTCATAACTATATAATTTTAAGTATTATTTTAAAGCAACAACCTGAATTTCGGGTTCAAACACTATTTCTGTATTAACAGACCGTGAAATTAAACAGGCAGATTCCGCTTTTTCCATCAGCCGCTTTGCTTTTCCTGATTGATTTTCGTCTTGAATTACGAGTGTTGGACGGAGTGTAATTTCCTTGACTTTAAATTTGCCATCCACTTTTCCAAGCAGACCAGTAGCTGAGACATTGAGGTCTTCAAATGCAAATTTCGAATATTCAGCTATTGCCAGGAAAGTCGTCATAAAACAACTGCTTACCGAAGAGATAAACAGATGTTCTGGTGACCAGACCCCTTCTATACCTCCATCAAAGGGCGGGGGCGTAGCCACTTCTACTGTCTCATTTAACTCAGAAGAATGTAATCGGCCTTTTCGTTCTTCTTCCCATGAAAGGTCTACCTTATATTGATGCTTTGGTTCACTCATGATACTTCTAATTTTTGATTAATTATATTCTGTAGTTGATTGGCCTGTACCACTCCAGATTTTTGCCATAATATTTGCCCTTCTTTAAATAAAATAAGAGTAGGAACACCACGGACATTATATTTAATGGCAGCATCCGCATTCTTTTCGGCATCAACTTTAATGATGTTAATTTGATCTCCCATCTTCTTTTTAAGCTCTTTTAATATAGGATTCATCATCTTACAGGGCTGACACCAGTCTGCATAAAAATCAACGAGGACTGGTACTTCCCCATTAATCATTTTTGTAAACGAAGAACTCTTTCTTGTTGTATCAGACATATCATTCATTCTTTATTTCTGTGTATTCTACTGAATTTACTTCTTGTGTCCCTGCCTCTTTTACACGGGATACCGAGCAATTTTGCCCAACCAGACATCCCTTATTTGTAATGGCCTGGTACAACATAAAGCCTCCTAAAAGGGCCGAAAGACCATCCATAAATCGAATAGCCTGAACCATCATAAAAAGACCGGCAGCCAAAGCAATCCACCGCAAAGGGTACCAGTTACTAAATAACCTTTCTTTCATCACTACACACTTACTTTATAAATAAAATTACCTTCACTAAAAGCGAATCCTGTTGACCAATATAACAAATAAAAGAGTAAATTGTCCTCAATTGTAGATAAGAACATTCTATAGGGTTGATAAGTTTCTGATAACACTGAACCTACTTTATAATATTAAAAACCGTAGTCTTGGGACGAATTGTTTCTCTTCCCTCTATATCTTCTTTTAACAATAGTGATTGGGCTTGGTCAGATTCAAAAACCTGCTTCATATTTTTAATTTTGGCAGCCGGTACGTGCTGTTTTCTACACCGATTCAATAATAGTTCACATTCTAAACCGGCAACCTTTTCTTGTATCTTCTGGGCTAAGGCTTCCCTGTTATTCACCCTACTGGCATTCCCTTGAAACTCCTTTTCCTGTAATAAGGATTTCGCTTTCAAGACCCTACACAGATCCCGAAATTGCCGATTACTTCCAATTGCAAAAGTTACCAAGCAGTTTTCCTTGGTTGTGAACACCTCCCCATAAGGCGCTATGTTGGGATGTAAAGAACCAATTTGCTGGGGAACATTGCCATTCATTAACCAGTTAGTTGATTGGTTTATTAATGATGCAACTGCACTATCATAAAGACTTACCTCAACCTTAAACGATTGGTTAGCATCGTCCCTTTGCTTAAGCATTGCACACAGAATGCCCTCTTTAAGTTGGTGTGCGGCCAACACATCAATTAACGCCAGCGGCATTTTTGTAGGGGGACTTTCGGGCTGACCATTCATAGACATAAAACCTGTTTCGGCCTGTAGTATAAGGTCATATGCCAGTCGGTCGCTCTCACTGCCAAAACCTGAAATATGGCCATAAATAATTGATGAATTTAGTTTCTTCACATCTTCATATGTGAAACCAAATTTTTCAGGATCACCCTTTTTAAAATTAGAAATCACAATATCTGCCTCACTGACTAGTTCTTTCACCTGTTTTTTATCTTTGGATTTTCCCAGATCAAGAAACCGCACCTCCTTATCCCAATTAACGGATGCATAATAAGCAGAAGGGCCCGCATGCGTTTCCCCAGGCTGACGCCACTCCCTAGTTATATCTCCTCCTGACCTCTTATTTTCGACCTTGATTACATTCGCTCCAAGTTCAGAAAAGAAATTTCCTACTGCCGGACCGGCCAAAACACTTGCCAGCTCAATTATTTTCAACTCTTCAAATACAGATTCCATAATGTATTATATCTTCTATCAGCAAATAAATTGTAATTTATTCTACAACAGCTACCGTACTTAACATTTTTATCTCCTCATAATCTTTATCCATAGCATTCAAATATAAGATTGCCACTATTAACAAGCGATATAGTAGGATCCTTCTTTGAACGAAGCATGAAGCACACTCGACAATGCAATTCATTGAAGGGTGTATTATTTTAAACAGTTATAAAAAGCCCGATAACCAATGTTTCGTAGTTAGCTGCCAGGGCTATGCAAAATGGTAGGGTGAGCAACTCCCTACTATGGATGAATAGGAATATGCTGTACCAGCCAACCAGCATAAGCTCTTGGTTAGAAGAGATAATGAATTTGTAAAAGAGAATGAATTGGATGTTGGATACTGGAACTTGCCGCCCTGTATGGTTCAAAAATAACCGATCCGCGAAACAAATATCACACACTACCTACTCAACAAAAGAAATTGTTGAAGCCCCTAATCAAACAATAAAAGAAATTAGTATACCAACCATAGACTTAGGTCAACATAGGTTATGCCCACTGGAATTCACCTTCTTCGGTAAGTCGTAAATTCCCGGCCTTACCTCGGTCTACTAAATTACGGAGGGTAGTTTCGGTCAGCATTTGGCGAATCTCATCACGGGTATCTGCCCATTGATCATGGATAGGACATGGTTTGGCAGTACCGCAACCAGGCAGTCCCAAGGCACATTCTGTTAGAATATCCATGCCATCGATAGCTGCAACAATCTCTAATAATACGATATTATCACCAGAACGAGTAAGACGCACACCGCCCTTGGGCCCCTTCATAGATTCCATAATATCATTATCTGTCAGCCGCTGCAATACTTTTGTTAAGAAGTGACGCGAAATATCCAGCTCCTCACTAATTGTAGTAATAGATATGTAGGAATCATCCTCAACAGAGGCCAAATACACAGACGCCCTCAATCCGTAAACACAAGCACTTGATAATAACATGAATCAACAAATAATATTTAAGTCTTTAAGATGTACTACTCTTAATAAAAGAACACTTCGGGTATTTGCAAACTATTTTTATTACATAAAAAGACAAAATACTCCTTAATCTATTTTGGTTTTAAACTAAAACCTTCGTAAAATCTAACCTTCATATTAGAATAAAGATATAGGATTAACAAAACCACTTGTTTCGTAGATGAAACTGTTGTCCCAAGGGACTCAGTACGCCCTGTCGGCCGTTATTGTGCTTTCCCGACAACCGGAAGGCACCACAATATCTGCTGCGGATTTGGCAAAACCATTGAACTGCCCGGCACCGTACCTCTCACAGATTTTATCAAAGCTTAAGCCCTCCGGCATTTTAGAATCGCGCCGAGGCCTTAACGGAGGTGTGCTTCTTGCGCGCTCACCCAGTGAAATTACATTAATGGAAATAGTAGAAGCAATAGATGGCACCGATTTTTTTACCCGCTGCTTTATGGGCATTGAAGGATGCGGGGATATCGATCCTTGCCCCTTCCATAGCTTTTGGGCCAAGGAACGTGCCAATATTTAAAAGTGGTTAATGGATACTACCTTCGACAAAATTGAAGATAACATGTCTGACAGCTGGTTTAACCTACGACTTCATTTCCCCAAAGATTAACAATATTCAGTGAATACCGACGACGTCCTCATATCAACTGACTGCTATCATTGTGGAGAAACCTGCGATGAGACTACGGTATATCTGGATGAAAAACCATTCTGTTGTTCCGGCTGCAAGATGGTATACGAAATTCTCAATGATAATGAACTTGGCACCTATTACTGCCTGGAAGATCAACCCGGCATTTCCTTTAAAAAGTATCAAAGCAGCAAGCGTTTTGACTACCTCGAAGATGCCTCTGTCATAGATCGCCTTGTGGATTTTAGGAACAATGGATTTATCTCTGCCAGTTTCTATATCCCAAATATTCACTGTACCTCTTGTGTCTGGCTGCTTGAAAATCTTTTTAAGCTCAATGACGGCATTACCAAAAGCAGTGTTAATTTTCTCAAGCGCGAGCTTAGCATCTCTTTTGATGAAGAAAAGATCTCCTTGCGCGAAGTTATTGAACTCTTGGCCTCAATCGGTTACGAACCGGAACTACGCCTGGAAAAACTCGATAACAATGAAGCCGCCTCTCCCAACCGGCGCCTTTGGTTAAAGCTGGGAGTTGCCGGTTTTGCCTTCGGAAACATCATGCTGTTTAGCTTTCCGGAATACTTGTCGGGTTCTACCTTAAATACGCAAGGGTCATTTCATATTTTTTTCGGCATCCTTAACATATTACTTGCACTGCCGGTATTACTCTACAGTAGTAATGATTACCTAAAATCTGCATGGGCAGCTGTCAAACAAGGAGGTATCAACCTTGATGTGCCGATCTCCATCGGTATTCTTGCTCTTTTTAGTCGAAGCGTTTATGAAATTATCACCGGAGTAGGAGCCGGTTATATGGATTCATTTACCGGCTTGGTATTTTTCTTGTTGATTGGTCGGATGATCCAGAAAAAAACGTATGAACGTCTCTCTTTTGATCGCGACTATAAATCATACCTCCCTATTTCCGTTACGTTTTTAGACGAGGAGGGCAATGAGCGGTCAACTTCTATAGACAAACTTACAGAGGGCATGCAAATGCTTATTCGCAATCGCGAGTTAGTTCCTGCCGATGCTGAACTACTTTCTGATAGCTGTTATGTCGACTATAGCTTTATTACAGGGGAGTCAGATCCCGTAGAAGTACAACAAGGAGAAACAGTTTACGCGGGTGGAAAAATCATTGGCCCCTCCGTAACGTTAAAGGCGATCAAAGAAGTATCTAACAGCTATCTGACAAAATTATGGAATAATGCAGCTTTTGAAGACCATCAACAAAATAGAAAAGTTAGCTCTCTTGCCGATCGTATAAGTCCCCATTTTACATTAGCTGTCATTGGTATTGCTATCACGGCAGGTATTCTATGGTTACCTACAAGCACAGAAATGGCACTTACTGTTTCTACGGCTGTACTTATTATTGCATGTCCGTGCGCCCTGGCACTATCAACTCCTTTTACATTGGGATCTGCTCTTAACATCCTGTCTCGAAATGGGCTATATATAAAAGGAATTGAAGTTATTGAGCAGCTTGCCAACACCACCTCTGTTGTCTTTGATAAAACGGGCACACTTACAAAAGCTGATCAGGCAGAGGTTAGTTTTAATGGCAAGATTACCGAGCATGAACAAGCCCTTATTGCCAACGCTTGCCGACAGTCAATGCATCCGCTCAGTCAAAAAATTGCTTCAAACATTAAGGCTCCACAATTAGATGTAACAAGGATTAATGAACAAATAAATAAAGGTATCACAGCTGCTGTAGAAGGTCAGAGTCTCGTTATTGGTTCAAAGTTATTTTTGGAGGAACAATTACCCCAACATATCCCAACCCCGAATCATGACAAAGCAGTATCGGTTGTACATATTGCGATCGACGGGGAATGGAAGGGTTGGTTTGCGATTGGCAATAGCTATCGCGGGGGTATTAAAGATATGCTCTTTACTTTTAAGGAACGATTTTCCACCTTCTTACTATCCGGGGATAATGACTCTCAAAAAAAGCAGTTTGCTCCCTATTTTGGAAAAGATTCGCTACGGTTTGATCAAACGCCCCAACAAAAGCTGGAATTCATTAAAGATCTTCAACAACATGGGCATAACATCATTATGATAGGAGATGGTCTAAATGATGCCGGAGCTTTGCAACAAAGTGATTTTGGCATTGCCCTTACCGATAACGTAAGCTCTTTTACACCGGCATGTGATGCCATCATGGATGGGAAATCACTACGCCGCCTGAATACATTTATCAATTTTTCTCAACGCAGTATCACCATTATTAAACTTAGCTTCGGCCTATCGCTTCTTTACAATATTGTAGGATTGAGTTTTGCCGTTGCCGGACAACTTTCACCCTTAGTAGCTGCCATACTAATGCCGCTGAGTTCCATCAGCATTATGGTGTTCACTACTGTCAGTACACATTTAGCAGCTAAAAAAATGGGGTTAGCATCATGGAAGTAATATTTATGCTTGTCGGTTTTAGCCTGATGGTGGCACTGCTCTTCCTAGGACTTTTTTTCTGGGCTGTCCGTGACGGGCAATATGATGACGGACATACCCCGGCAATGCGAATCTTATTCGATAAGAACAAAGACAATTCGAAGAAACAATCAAAAACAACAAACACTAAAAACAATACCGATTAATGGCTGTAGATACTTTTTACTACGACAATAAGATAGTCAAGAAATTCGGGATTGCGACTGTTTTTTGGGGCATTATTGGTTTCCTTGTGGGACTTACTGTAGCCTTAAAGCTGATCTATCCTTCTTTCCTTGGCTTTATACCTGAGCTTTCGTATGGACGTTTGCGCCCGTTGCATACCAATGCGGTAATTTTTGCTTTTGCAGGCAATGCCATCTTTTATGGTGTATACTATTCGCTACCGCGCCTATGTAAAGCGCCCATGTGGAGCAATATGCTCAGCAAAATTAACTTTTGGGGTTGGCAGGCAATTATCGTGTCTGCAGTAATATCACTACCAATGGGTTTCAATACCAGTAAGGAATATGCCGAATTGGAATGGCCTATTGATATTGCTATCACTGTTATATGGGTCATCTTTGGCATTAACATGCTAATGACTATCTGGAAACGCCGTGAGAAGCATCTCTATGTTGCAATCTGGTTCTATATTGCAACCTTTGTTACTGTAGCAGTGTTACACTTGGTAAACTCCGTCGAAATTCCAGCTACCTTAATGAAAAGTTATCCGGTATATGCTGGAGTACAAGATGCTCTTGTCCAATGGTGGTATGGGCATAATGCAGTTGCCTTCTTTCTTACCACACCCTTTTTGGGGATTATGTACTACTTCATTCCCAAAGCAGCCAACCGACCGGTATTTTCGTACAGACTTTCAATTGTACACTTCTGGTCCCTTATTTTCTTATATATCTGGGCCGGACCTCACCACTTGCTTTATACCGCACTTCCCGGCTGGGCTCAAGCCTTAGGTACTGTTTTTAGTCTGATGCTTATTGCACCTTCATGGGGGGGTATGCTTAACGGACTGTTAACACTTCGCGGGGCATGGGATAAAGTACGTGAAGATCCCGTCCTCAAGTTTTTAGTGGTTGGTGTTACTGCGTATGGTATGGCTACTTTCGAAGGCCCAATGCTCTCTATTGGTAATGTAAATGCTGTAGCACACTACAGTGATTATATTATAGGCCATGTTCACCTTGGAGCGCTGCTTTGGAACGGTGGTCTCTCTTTTGCCATGCTCTATTATATTACCCCGCGTATCTACAAAACAGAGCTATACTCAATCAAACTTGCTAACGTGCACTTCTGGTTTGCTACACTGGGAGCCATCTTCTACGTCATCCCAATGTACTGGGGTGGAATCACACAGAGTTTGATGTGGAAAGAATTTACTTCTGAAGGTCTTTTGGCGTATCCCAACTTCCTTGAAACAGTGCAACAGATTATTCCGATGTATGCTTTGCGCGCCGTCGGCGGAACACTGTTTATCCTTGGCTCCTGCTTTGCCGTTTACAACTTGTACAAAACAGCCAAAAACGGCTCCTTTGTTGAGCAAGAACAAGACGAGGCACAACCAATTACCAATCCAACCGGAAACGGTAACGAGAAATGGCACCGACGCCTTGAAAGTCGACCCGTACAGTTTACAGCCCTTACGTTA
This sequence comes from Fodinibius saliphilus, assembly GCF_005869845.1. Taxonomy (NCBI): domain Bacteria; kingdom Pseudomonadati; phylum Balneolota; class Balneolia; order Balneolales; family Balneolaceae; genus Fodinibius; species Fodinibius saliphilus. The sequence goes on from NZ_VAWF01000002.1 coordinate 284,538, forward strand.
GTTGTAATCCTCATCGGAGGAATTGTAGAATACGTACCTACAGCTTTGGTTGACTCCAATGTGCCTACTATTTCAAGCGTTAAACCTTATACCCCGCTCGAAGTTGAGGGTCGTGATATTTATATAGCAGAAGGCTGTAATAACTGCCACTCACAGATGATTCGTCCCTTCCGCTCAGAAACCGAGCGTTATGGAGAGTATTCCAAAGCCGGTGAATTTGTGTACGACCATCCGCATTTATGGGGATCAAAACGAACCGGCCCGGACCTCCATCGTATCGGTGGCAAATATCCTGATTCATGGCACCTGCGACACATGTACGATCCTACATCAACATCACCGGGATCAATTATGCCGGCTTATCCATGGATGCTGACACAAGAAATGGATACCGAAAGCATTGACGAACGTATCTCAGCCCTGCGTGCTGTTGGCGTTCCTTATGCCCCAGGCTATGAAGATGAAGCCCTTGCTGACCTCAAGGCTCAGGCCAAAGAGATTACGCAAAATCTGCATCAAAGTGGATTTAAAGAAATCGACGGTATTAAAATTGAGTCAGACAAACAGATTATCGCCATGATTGCCTATCTCCAGCGACTGGGTATAGATATCAAAGGAAATAATAATCCTTTTGAAGGGCTGCCATCCAGTAAAGCACTGAGTACCGGCGACATGGTAAAACAAACTAAAAACTGATATAACGTCATGTATAAAGAGGTATTACGATCAATAGAGGGGGTCGGCATTTTCCCCAGTATTTCTCTCATACTGTTTCTGGGATTTTTTGTCCTCCTCATCATTCACTTAATCCGTAAGGGACGTTCCCATTACGAAGATGTTGCCCAATTACCTCTCGCATCAGACGATGAAATTGAAAATTATAAAAACAGATAACTATGGAAGTTTATGAAGGGGAAAAGGACAAATTACTGGATCATGAATACGATGGTATCCGTGAACTGGATAACCATATGCCATTTTGGTGGCTATGGCTGTTCTTCATCACAATAGCCATCAGCGTATTCTACCTGCTATTTTATCAAGTATTAGGATGGGGACAAACCCAAATTGAAGAATACGAACAAGAAATAGCAGAAGCCGAAGCTAAGTTTGGCGGTTCAGAAGAACAGGAACCTGCCGCTTCCTTTACCTGGCAAATCAGTGAAGAGGAAGCTGATATCCAGGCCGGGAAGCAGATGTTTAACGGCTCCCAACTTTGCTATACCTGTCACGGAAAAGAAGGGCAGGGCATGGTTGGACCCAACCTCACTGATAACCAGTGGATTCACGGCTGTAGTCCGAAAGAAATTGCCCAAAGTATTATAGAAGGGTTCCCCCAAAAAGGAATGCTTGCCTATGGCAGTGGATCAAAAATAAGCAATGAAAAAGTGCAACAGATCGTTAGCTATATGGCGACACTTCAGGGCACTGAACCGGCTGATGCCAAAGCTGCAGATCCAAACAGGGCCGAACCTTGTACCGAAGGGCCTTTTGCCTCCTCGGATTAGCAATTTAGAATAGAAGCCCGGGAAGCTAAATCCCGGGCTTTTTAAAAAGAAGGTTAGTACTACCGAACATGTCTAAAGAAAAAGATCGACGAATAGACAACGATTCCTTTCGAGATCACCTTACCACTGTCGATGAAGAAGGGAAGCGTAATTGGATATTTCCCAAAAAACCCAGTGGCAGATATTATAAATGGCGTAATGTAGTAGCCACGCTACTATTACTGTTTTTCTTCTCCGGCCCGTTTATCACTGTTAACGGACAACCGTTACTTTTACTGGATATTCTGGAGCGAAAATTTGTTATTTTTGGGACGGCCTTTTGGCCACAAGACCTTCACCTGCTTGTTTTTGGTGCCCTTGCAGTTATTGTTTTTATCGTACTGTTTACGGCGGTGTTCGGCCGGCTTTGGTGCGGATGGGCCTGCCCCCAAACGATCTTTATGGAAATGGTCTTCCGAAGGATTGAATACTGGATTGAAGGAGATCGTGGCAGCCAAATCCGACTTAACAATGCACCATGGAACTGGACAAAAATATGGAAAAAGACACTTAAGCACGGCATCTTTTTCGGATTGGCATTTCTTATCTCAAACCTCTTTCTGGCTTATATTATCGGAGCCGATGAACTTTTTAAAATTATTACAGACCCACCCTCGCAACATTTAGCGGGACTTATATCGATCACCGTTTTTAGTGGAGTTTTCTACGGCGTTTTTGCTTTTCTGCGCGAACAGGTTTGTCACTTTATCTGCCCCTACGGTCGTATGCAGTCGGTACTGCTAGATAATAACTCTATCAACGTGATGTACGATTACCAGCGCGGAGAACCCCGAACAAAAGTTAAAAACAGGGATGATCTCGGCCGGAAAGCCACACTCGATGACCTGAATTTAAGCGGTGCCGACTATGGAGATTGCATCGACTGCCACCAGTGTGTACGCGTTTGCCCTATGGGTATCGATATTCGGAATGGCACCCAGCTTGAATGTGTACACTGCACCGCCTGTATCGATGCCTGTGATGATGTAATGGATAAGATCGATAAACCTCGTGGCCTTATCCGCTATTCTTCGGAAAATGCTATCAAAAAAGGCAAAGAGAAAATTTTAACACCGCGTGTTGCGGGCTATAGTGCTATACTGATTGTACTTATTGTCACCTTCTTTACTTTCTTGAGTATGCGGCCCGATACCGAAACAACCATCTTGCGTCAGCCTGGCACACTCTACCAAGAGCTGCCCAACAACCGGTATAGCAATATCTATGAGGTTAAGTCGATCAATAAAACATTTAAGACGATTGAACAAGAAATTAAACTGGTACAACCGGAAGGGGAGTTAACGCCTTTGGGCAACTTTAGCACCGTACCACCGCAGGGATCAACAAAAGGTCGGTTCTTAATTAAACTCAAAAGTAATAATCTGAACGGTTCCCGTACCAACGTAGTATTTGCGGTTTATTCTAATGGCAAAAAAATAGAAACCATTGAGTCCGGATTTATTGGTCCCGGTTCAAAGAAAGAAAGACAAAATAATGAGTAACAAAGAGCAAAAATCGACTACCTTTAACTGGGGCAAAGGCCTTACAGTTGTTATTGTTTTATTTGTTTTTGCTGTACTTGGCGTTGTTGGCTTTTTGGTAACCTTGGATTACGAAATGGTAACAGAAAATCACTACGAAGAAGCCGTTAACTACCAAAAACATATTGACCAGGTAGAACAGGCTCAAAACCTTGAAACCCCTGTTACTATTGTGCTTTCTAAAAATAAGAATATTGTGATCACTTTTCCTTCATCATTCCAGAATCATTCATTTAATGGTACAATAGAGCTCTATCGCCCCAGTGATTCTTCACTGGATAAAACTTATAATATTGAACTTGATGAGAAAGGGAGACAAACGTTATCTGCAGAAAAACTTCCTGTAGGAAAATGGCGCGTAAAAGTAAGCTGGAATACAGGTGACAAAGACTTTTTTACAGAAAAAACTATTTTTATTTAGTAATCTAAAAGAAACTGTAGTATCTCCCGGAGAGTTAAGAATGGGATGGCACAAACGGTGATGATCATGTAAGAGTATAGGATTATTGTACTCTTGGAAACCACCTTTGTCTAGTAGAGTAAATTCAAAGAGTGCTGACTATATAAACGCATGGATATCCAACTCCATATATCCACAGATGAAGAAGTTATAACTCCGATCTGTGATTTTACGTACAGTTGGTGCCTCAATTGTGGGCTACCTGCTGAAGATGCTACCCGCTTTACCATAGCTGTCAGCGAATTGATTAGCGACATCATTCTTTTTGCCTATCCTCATGAACGCAAAGCATACTTCGACCTAACCTTTAAAGATACCCTATCAAATATTGAAGTTGTGGTTAGTGAAGCCGGTGAACCCTTTGACCCCGACCGACACGGGTATGATCCGAATCAGGCAAGAGAACAAGCTAATTTTGAAGGAGCTGGGTTTCGCCTAATACGCCGTTTCTGTGATGAATTTCTTTTTATAAATAGGGGAAAAGAGGGAAAAGAATTTCGTTTATCTAAAGCATTAGATGTGCATGACCTGGATGAAATGCTTGAACTTTCAAGATCCAAAAAACCTGAAGAACCGGACCAAAAAGGACACGTACAACCGACAGAAGTCGATTATACTATTAGTCAAATCGGTCCATCTGATGCTGAAGATATTGCTAAGCTTATTTACCGGACTTATGAATACTCATATAGCAAAGAAGATCTCTACTATCCCAAGAAAATTGAGAAAACACTACTGAGCAAAGAAAAGTTAGGGGTTATTACAAGGGACAATAATGGATTGGCGATTGGCTATTTTGCGGTCCTTAGAAAAGCGGATTCTAATATTGCGGAAGTAGGAGAAGCTGTAGTTTCGCCTGATTACCGACGTCAGGGTATCATGAGCAACATGATGGAACATCTTATTACTACCGCTCGCGAGCAAAAAATAGAAGGACTGTACGGCAAGGCAGTAACCCTGCACCCGGTAAGTCAGCGTGTAAATCATAAATATGACTTTATTACTACTGCCCTGATGTTGGCAGAATCTAACAATATTATTTATAAAGGATTTGACGAAGAGTACCCCCAACCGGTTTCCGTAGTTCTCGATTTTCTTCCTCTGTTTTCCTTTAAAAAAAAGAAAGTAGTATATCTGCCACACCAATATGCCGACATACTCTTGGAAACCTATGATGAACTTAACATAGCAGTTACCCAAGATTATAATCCTGATCCTAAAATGGCTGAACAGTCAGATATTGAACTCACCATAGACTATCAAGATAACACCTCCCTGATTATTGTTAAAAAGTATGGCTCTGACTTTAAAACAGTGCTTTCAGATATGATAAAAAGCCTTCAGGAGCAAGAAAATCCCAATGCTATTTATATTGACCTGCCATTGGAAAATTCTGCGACCCCAGAGCAATTCAAGATCGTTAAGTCGCTCGATTTTATATACTGTGGGCTGGCTCCGATGTTTCACAATGAATCAGATTACCTGCGACTTCAAAAAATTAACATTCCCCTTAACCTAGAGCTCATAGAGATCTTTTCTTCTTTTGGTCAAAGAATTAAAAACCATATTACTGATGAATATTGTTGATACCCAGAAAGTAGGTAAAATCATACAAGTGCGTGATTGCAAAAGCTTTAACTTACAGACAAAAAATATTATTGAAAGTCGAATATCAGATGAAATAACAAAACTATTTGTAGATCTTACAGATTGTAATATCATTGATAGCGAAGGCATTATTTTTCTATATCAATGGCAACACTCTGGCCACGAACTGGAGCTCAAAAACCCACCCGACATTATGTTTGAAATCATTCACATTTTGGAACTTCATGATACATGGGATCTCAATTATACTAACACAAAAAGTACGTAGTTTATGGCTGATCAAGAACATTCAGATATGGTTGATATTACTGGTGATCCAGAACTTTGGAGCCGATGTTATACTGTTCACTCTCTCGTAATCATTGGCAGTAAAGAAGAAAATGGTGCCTACAACTTTGCTCCAAAACATATGAGTATGCCATTGGGCTTTGGTCCATATTTCGGCTTTATGGGAACTCCACGAAAAACAACGTACAAAAACATTGACCGTGAAAAAGCCTTTACCGTGAGCTATCCCGGCCCTGAACAGTTGGTGTTTTCTAGCCTTATGGCCTCGCGCCGCGAAGAAGATGACAGTAAACCGGTTACGGATAAAATTCCAACTGTAGAAGCTCAACAAGTTGAAGGAAAGTTCTTAAAAGATTCCTACTTTCAACTGGAGTGCAAACTTTCGCAAATGATCGGCAAGTTTGGAGAATGGGAAATAATTGTGGGCGAGGTGGTATCAGCCCATGTTCATAAAGATGCATTAAGGAGAGAAGGACATGATAACTCTGATGACACGCTCCTTCAAGACCATCCCTTACTGGCCTACCTGCACCCAGGCCGGTTTAGTACCATTAAAGAAAGTAACACCTTTCCTATCCCCAAAAATTTCAAACGATAGTAGCATATCAATGACCGAACGCGGAAAAGAGCTTCTTCAATACTTTCGGGATCATCAACAAGATTTTTTAAATCTGCTAGAAGCACTGGTGACACAAGAGACCCCATCAGATAATCCCGCTTCATTTTCTAAACTCTTTGCAATTATTACAAAAGAATTTGAGAAAATTGGCTTTTCGGTCTCACACATTGAAGGGCAGGACACTGCCGGACAACTTCTATGTACCCCTGATGAATTTAATGACCAACCCCCCAATCAACTTGTAGTTGGGCATTGTGATACTGTCTGGGAAAAAGGGACTCTGGAACAGATGCCTTTTTCCGTCGATGGCAATGAGGTTTCAGGGCCCGGTGTGTATGATATGAAAGCCGGTATTGCGATGATGATTTTTGGGGTCAAAGCCATTAAAGAACTCGACCGCGAGATGCCCTATCAGCCCATCTTCCTTATTAACACCGATGAAGAGATCGGAAGCAACGAATCAAAAGAATTAATTATCGAACAAGCCAAAAAGTCGGCACGTACGTTTGTTTTAGAACCCTCACTTGGTTCAGAAGGAAAAATAAAAACGGCCCGAAAGGGAATTGGAGAATTTGAGATTATCATTAACGGCACTCCCTCTCATGCCGGTCTCGCTCCCGAAGAAGGAGTAAGTGCTATCCTAGAACTTTCCCATGTGGTCCAACAGCTATTTAAACTTAATGATCCTTCATCTGGCATATCGGTAAATGTAGGTACTATCGAGGGCGGAGAACGATCAAATGTTATTGCAGCTCAAAGCAAAGCTGTTATTGATGTACGTATTCCTACTAAGATGGATGGAGAACGTATTAAAAAACAAATTTATGAAATTGAACCTGAAATGGAAGGGATTGAACTAAACGTCTCAGGAGGCATAAACCGCCCTCCACTGGAAAAAGGACCTGCCAACGAGCAATTGTGGCAGGCTACAAAAAAGTTAGGAGAAGAGTTGGATATGGAACTAAAAGAGGGGACCTCCGGTGGCGCTTCTGACGGAAACTTCACAAACCTTTACTCTCCTACTATTGATGGTCTCGGAGCTGTTGGAGAAGGAGCTCATGCCTATCACGAAAAAATATTCCTGAAAGAAACATTGAAACGCTTGGCACTTTTCACACTCCTGCTTCAGCAACCTACCATTTATGACTAATTGTGCAGACAATCAATTATCTGTAAAAATGTTACTTTATTGGTAAGATTTGAAGCGTGAGTCTCATCAGCAATATTGAAATTAAATTAACTTTATAGGGTTGAAAAAAGATACCTCACATATTGCTGTTTTATTCTTTAGCCGCTCTGCCTCGGCTGAAGCGCAGAATAAAATCTTTACTGTAGATAACCACTCCCCAAAAAACGACCAGCTGGCCCAGCAGCTTATTAGCCACAGCCGTAAGCAAATAGTTCAGTCAGGTTTACCTTTTATTGAATTTGATGAACAGCTACAACAAGGGCACGATTTCGGTGAACGCTTTGCCCATGCATTCACAACCATGTTTGAAATGGGGTATCAACATGTAATAGCTGTAGGCAATGATACGCCTGAACTTTGTTCTGGTCATATTGAACAAGCTGCTGACCTACTGCTCACTGGAAAGGCTGATATTATACTTGGACCTGCAAAAGATGGGGGTACATGGCTTACAGCCTACACCAAAGAGGCTTTTGATGAACGTAATTTCCGGCAGCATCCCTGGCAAGAAAAAACCTTATGCTCATCCCTTATCCAACGTTATAGTGAACAGTTCTCGGTTACCACACTGGAACTTCTGGCTGATATTGATGATGCTCATACCTTACAGAGTTTCATACAACGAACTTCTCATAAGTTCCCTACCCTTGTCTGCCAACTTCAATCTATTTTAGCTACTATTCTCTCTTTTGGGATTGAAGATAGCCCGCCAGAATTACCTTATATCTCCTATCGCAACAACCGGTTAAGAGCTCCACCCTTGGGATAAGTACATAACTAACGCTGCATGACATTAGTACCAAACACCATCGTATCCCGTTATGAAAAAACTATTACTTACTGTAACCGGTTTACTCTTTTCAATCTCCGTTTTTGCACAATCCCGTCTGAATGTTTCTGTCATCAATAAAACTAATGGGCAGGCTGTTGATGGCCTTACTATACTTTTGGAAAACCGCAGCATTGGGTATCAGGCTGAACAGCAAACCAATGAACAAGGGAAGGTTTATTTTAATGGACTTTTAACATCCGGCACCTACAGTGTAGTAGCGGTAGAGAACAGTAACTACTACGGATTGACAGCATCGAACGTGGTATTCCGATCCAACGCCAGCAAAAGTATTACACTGGCTCTTTCTCCCAAAGAGACACAACAGCTTGATGAAATTACCGTGGAGGCCAGCAACTCTATAGCACGGATAAACACCATCGATGCGGAAGTATCTTCAGAACTTCAGGAAAAGGAACTGGAAAGTATTCCCATCGAAGGCCGAGATATAACGAACTCACTGTATCGACTTCCCAATGTAACCAAATCAACCGGTTTCTTTCCCGAAGCGCCCAATGTTACTATCAATGGAGCGAACTCCCTGTACACCAGCTATCTCATAGACGGAATGGATAATAATGAACGCTTCCTGGGAGGGACCCGCTTTCGCATCCCCGTTGGATTTACCCAAAATGTGACTGTGCTTGCCAATAACTTTTCTGCAGAATATGGACAAACCAGCAATGGGGTATTCAATATCACCACAAAATCGGGCAGCAATACATTTAGTGGAAAAGGATACTATGAAACACGCCCCGGCCCTGTCATTGATGCCTCATCTCCCTTTGCCCAAACGGATCTCTCAGGCAACACCGTAAAAGATGGCTTCCAGCGTCACCAATTTGGACTCAGCCTGGGCGGACCTATAAAAAAGGATAATACCTTTTTTTACCTGAACGCTGAACAGACGATCAGCATAAAAGATAACTTGCTAAATGTACCCGACCTGGGAGTCAATACTACCGTGCGCGGGCAAAATAACTATACGCTGCTCTCCGGAAAGATTGATCATAACTGGAATAACAGACTACGCTCTTCACTCCGTTTACATAAAGGGTATGTAGGCATTGAACGGCAGGGCGGGGGCCTAAATGGAGGTACAACCTTTCCTGAAGCTGCCAACAACCAACGCCGAAACTCATTTACAGCCGCCGTTAATACAGTGCTCAACAGCAGCGGCTTTACTTCGGAGACAAACTACCAATACTCATCTTTCGACTGGATATATATACAGCCTAAAACCAAGAATACCCCCTCAGTATATGTGCGTAATCCCCAGGGTGAAAATATCGCCATACTTGGCGAATCGCTCGGCAATTTTGATATTATTGAGCGCATCCATCAAGTGCAGCAAAAATTTACTTTTTATAAAGGAGATCATACCATAAAAGCAGGTGGCGGAATCATAAGTACTAACCATCATGATACTCGCGGCGGCAACGGTAATGGATTTTATACCGTCCAGCTAAACCAGAAGCAACTTACCACCCTTAAAAACCAAAATTTTGGTAAAAATCTATCGTATCGCCACATCCCATCCAATACCCAAGTCCTGTTCAACAGTGTGGAACTGCACCCTAATACTTTTGATGGTAACCAGTCTATCTACAGCCTATACCTTGAAGATCTCTACTCCCTTACCAATCGACTTAACATCAGCTTTGGACTCCGATACGACTATGACAACCTTTCCAAAGCAGGGGCCTCAAAGGGTGATTTTAACAATATTGCTCCCCGCTTTAATGCCAACTATCGCCTAACAGAACTAAGTACACTGAGAGCCGGTTACGGGCTTTTCTATGATCGTATCCCCTATGCCATTTACAGCGATGCTATTGCCGGCAGTTCCAATGCTCCGGATTTCAAAGAACAGCTTCGACTCCTTCGCGACCAAGGATACCTGCCCGAAAGTACAAATATTGGTCGTATTACTTCTGATGGAAATGCCTCGGCCACCGAAACCAATGTTGATTACCTTGAAGGATCTACCAGCAGTGACTTCGCTGATTCTGATGGCTATGCATTCAGTAATCAAAAAACAATTCTAAACCCCAATGGACTCGATAATCCATACGCCCATCATTTTACGTTGGGATATCAAAAACAGGTCCGCAAAGATCTATTGTTTTATGTTGACCTTATTCATAAACGGGGATATAATCAATTTCGACTCATAGATTTAAATACTCCCTCACCATACGAAGTAGATAACCCCAATGCCGATGCTTCCGATATCCGTACCCAAAAAGAAGCTGACGCCACCCGAAGGGTTCCTATTCGATATGATGAAAATAGCAATCCCTATGCATTAAGCGGCACTGATACCCTGCGAAACGTAGCGCGGCGCATAACAATGACCCAAACCGGCGGCGAGTCTCGATATTGGGCAGCGAACGTTAACCTGCTTAAGGATCGGGGAAATGATCTCTACAGTTACCGCATTAGTTATACACTTTCCAGCCTTCGCAATAATACAGAGGATATCAACTTCGAAGCTGAAGATGCCAATGACTTTTCCGATGAATGGGGACCTTCTATTAATAATCGTCGCCATGTTATCAGTGCCCTCGGTACCATTTATCCTCTGGAAGAACTTGCTCTTACGCTTACCTCTCTCATCCAAAGCGGGCAGCCCGTGAACCGAATTGCCAATGCAGTAAACTATGGCGGCACCTCTGACCTTAACGGAGATGGTACTAGCCGTGCAGTACAATACACAGGAAAAACCGACCGGGCACCAGGGGCAAGCCGTAATGATAAACGCCTGCCTTGGTCTTACACTTTTGACCTGAGTCTTAAATATTCGCTTTCTATAGTGCAGGGGCAAAAGCTAACGCTACGTGCCGATATATTTAACCTCCTCAATACCACTAATTACAGCGGTTATACCAGCAATGCTACGGCCAGTAACCAAGTACAGGTAGGGCTTATTGACCGTGAAGAGTTTGAATATCGCAATGCTGCTCCCCCTCGACAGTTTCAATTTAGTGTAAACTATAGATTTTAGTTTTATTAGGATGGAATTGGTATCAACATATTACAACATGAATTCATACACCTATTTTATATCTGCTTTTTGCCTCCTGCTGCTTCTTTCATGTAGTAGCAAGAGCAATCATCAAACTGACCTAAGCAAGCTTAACTGGGATCAGATCCGTCAACGAGCGGATGGCCAAACCGTTAACATGATGATGTGGCAGGGAGATCCCAATATTAATAGCTATATGCAAAACTATGTAGCCCCGACTGTTAAGCAACAGTACAATGTAGATCTAGAAATTGCCGGCGGACAGGGAAATACGATTGTTTCCATTCTTATGAGCGAAATAGAAGCAGGCAAACAGAATGGCGAGCTTGATCTTATTTGGATTAACGGGGAAACCTTTTACCAACTTCGTCAGATTAACGGGCTTTATGGTCCCTTTGTCTCAAAACTGCCAAACACCCGGTATATCGATTTTGATAACCCCTTTATTAAATATGACTTCCAACAACCTATTAATGGTTATGAAGTTCCATGGGGCAATGTACAGTTCACTATTATTTATGATTCGGCCCGTGTTAATACCCCCCCAAAGACTAAAGAAGAGCTGGCTCAATACGTTCGCAAACATCCTGGTACCTTTACCATTGCCAACGATTTCTCAGGGATGACATTCTTAAAATCTCTGTTAATCAATATGGCAGGAGCCAATACCCTTGATGGGGCATTTGATCAAAAAAAATACACCAAATACTCAACCCAACTCTGGGATTACATCAATAGCATTAAACCTCATTTTTGGAAAGAGGGTGAAACCTTTCCCTCCTCCGTCTCTTCAATGCATCAACTTTTTGTTAATGGCGAGCTTCATTTTACAATGAGTAATAACGATGCCGAGGTGGATAATAAAATAAGGGAAGGCTTTTTTCCTAAATCAGCCCGGGCCTATTTGCTCGAAGGCGGAACTATTCAGAACTCCCATTATTTGGGTATTCCCGTTAACTCCGCCAAAAAAGCGGCGGCCATGGTTGTCAGTAATTTTTTGATCTCACCAGAGGCTCAGTACCAGAAAGCACGGCCTGATACCTGGGGCGATGGAACCGTACTGGATATTAAAAAGCTTTCTAAAACTATGAATAAAAAGTTTGTATCACTGCCCAAAGGCAGTCACGCGCCCAGTAATAAGCAGATGCAGCAAAAAGCGCTACAAGAGCTAGCCCCAGAATATATGATTAGACTGTATGAAGATTTCCGTACCCACGTTATTCAAAAATAAAGCAGAAGCTATCGGCATTATCCTATTTCTTCTGCTGGCAGTACTCCCGTTGGTGCTGGGTATACTTTATGCAATTCTCTATAGCCTGGGCCTAATCGGCCTGACTAGTGCTGGATTCACCCTTAGCTACTGGATACAAGCGATCTCTGACCAAGAGTTCTGGCTATCAATGCTTTACACTTTTTATATCGCACTGGCAACAATTGCTATAAGTATCACCTCAGCTCTTGGAATTTCACTATACCTAAATAAACCCCTTAAAAAAGGATTGCCGGCCTTTTCGATCTACATCCCGCTGGCCTTTCCCGCTATTGTGGTAGCTTTTTTAGTCTTTCAGTTAGCATCACAGTCCGGGTTCTTTGCCCGCCTGTTTCTTCAGCTTGGAATTATTTCTCAAACGTCCGCTTTCCCGGAACTGGTAAATGATCCCTTTGGTATTGGGATTATTGCTGCCCATACCTTTATGGCAATTCCTTTTTTTACAATTTACTTTTTAAACTTATATAGCCAAGAAAATATACCTGAGTTTTCTCGAGTAGCTCAAACCCTTGGTGCTTCCCGGTGGATTCAAATTCGTCGGGTTATTATTCCCATGCTACTTAAAAGAGCATTTCCCACCCTTACGCTCTATACAATTTTTGTGTTGGGTTCCTATGAAATCCCCTTAATACTTGGGCGACAAACTCCTCAAATGATGTCGGTTCTTACTATCCGCAAACTTCGGCGATTTAGCCTATCCACAATACCGGAAGCCTATGTAACAGCACTTGTGTTTATCTTTTTAGTACTAGTGATACTCTTCTTTTTATTTAAATCACGCTCCTTTAGTTATGATCTCGAGAGGTAACTTAAAATTATTCTGGGCCCGACTGCTATCAGCTATCTTTATATTTCCGGTAGCCTACTTGCTTCTGCTCTCTTTTGCAGAAATATGGCTTTTCCCCAATACATTGCCGACTTCTCTTACTATTGATCGGTGGCATGCCCTTTTCACAGAGAGAAATAACCTTTTTAGCAGCTTGTTGCTTTCCCTTACTGTTGCTATAACCGTAGCAACGCTGGCAACGCTAAGTGGCTTTTACACCAGCAAACAAATAGCATACCACCGTAGCCGCAAGCTTTGGATGCGACTCTCCTATTTCCCCTTTGTGCTTGCTCCGGTTATTTATGCTGCCGTGTTGTATTATTATTTTATTGAATTGAACCTTGCAGGCAGCTTGCTGGGGGTTATAGTAGGACATCTGCTTATTGCATTCCCTTATAGTGTAATTCTTCTTAGCGGTTTTTGGAGTAACCATACCCAAAAAATAGAGCAACTTGTTCAGACGCTTGGAGGAAATCGTTGGCAAACGTATAAAGATGTTTTTTTTCCAATGGCTCAGGGACTGCTGGTCGTTTGTTTCTTCCAGACCTTTCTAATCTCTTGGTTTGAATATGGACTCACGACCATCATAGGGGTAGGGAAAGTACAAACACTTACCTTAAAAGTATTTCAGTATATTAATGAAGCCAACTTTTATAATGCTGCCTTAGCCAGTTCCCTGTTGGTACTGCCGCCTGTTATTTTGCTCTATTTTAATAAGAAATACCTATTCCAAAAACGATGGTAAATCCACTGAAAGCAACAGATATATCAAAATCCTATGGTGCTGAACAGGTACTTAACGGGGTTTCTCTTACCCTAAACAACAATGAGACACTGAGTATATTGGGCAAATCGGGATGTGGTAAAACGACACTGCTTAAAATTCTTGCCGGTCTTGAATCTCCCGATCAGGGAACTATTTTAGTTAATGATACCAATGTCCAAACACTTCGCCCACAGGAACGCAATGTTGTTTATTTGTACCAAGAACCGCTGCTATTTCCTCATTTAACAGTTTTTGAAAATATTGCCTTTGGATTGCAATTGAGAAAAGTTGATAAAAATAAGATTTCCGATCGCACTCATGCCATGATTGAAAAGCTGAAGCTCACCGGTATGGAAGTAAAAATGCCTGATCAGCTATCAGGCGGGCAAAAACAGCGTGTGTCTTTTGGGCGTGCGCTCATCACCAATCCCAGTGTATTACTTTTAGACGAACCCTTTGGAAATCTTGATGCCGATATACGAGCCAACATGCAGAAACTCTTCAAGCAAATTGCCAATGATGTAGATATTACTTCCATCTTTGTAACACACAATGTTAAAGAAGCCATCCTGATGGGAGATCGTATTGGCAGCATTTCAAACGGTGAACTTATGATCTACCCCTCCATAGAAGCATTTATTCAAAGTGGAAATAATGGCGTACAGGAAGAGATCGAATTCTGGAGTACCATTAAAAACAACAGAAACTAATTAGTTAGTTAATTTATTTATGCAATCTTTAGCTATAATACTTGGCAGTGCCTTTAAGAACAGCATCCCCCAGAAGCTGGGCCTACAACCCATTGAAGTGGACACCAAGTGGGGAAAACAGATCATTTATGGGGGTAGTACTGACAATAGGCGAAAAATATTTGCACTGAATCGTCATGGGTCCCCACATCATTTACTGCCTCATCAAATAAATTATCGGGCTCAAGCTGCTGCCCTAAAAGCTGTTAATTGTGGGGCACTGGTGATCAATAGCTCTGTTGGTGTTTTAACTGAAGAGCTTCCACTCTACAAACCCCTTTTGTTAACCGATCAGTTAATGCCTGAAAACAGACTGCCGGATGGCTCAACTTGTAGTATGTTTCAAGAACCAACGGAAGAACAAGGGCACTTGGTTCTTAACGAAGGTTTATTCTCTAACGCCCTATCCAAACAACTTTACGAGCGTCATTCCAACACCATTCATCAATCTGATGAGGTGGTCTTTGTTTATGCAGGCGGACCACGCAGCAAAACCCCGGCTGAAAATAAAATGTGGGGGCAACTGGGGGGAGATGTAAACTCTATGACCCTAGCACCGGAAGTGATACTGGCAAATGAGCTGGAGATACCAGTTGCAGGACTCGTTGTCGGACATAAGTACTCTATTCCAAGTATTGAAAATCCCCCAGAAGAAGATATTCGGGAATCACTTGTTAAGGCTCGCGCCGCTACAAAAGATATTTTAATAGATTTTTTGCAACACGGAGAAACTGTTTCCTTTG